>JAJFUB010000126.1 GCA_021372615.1 bacterium
CGCCGTCAAACTCACCCACCGCCTCGCCGCAGGTCCGACCGGCGCCGCTCTTCAGGCAGAGTCCACCCAAGGCGTCCTCTATGTCAGCCCCGGCTGGCAGTTCACTGACCGCGACTCCTGCCTCAGCTTCGACTTCTGCTCTATCGGCCCCGCCGAGCCGTACTATATCCAGGTACTTGTCACGACCGCCGACGGCAAAGAGTATGGCGCGATGCCGTCCCTGCGCCCGAAGCTCAACCAGTGGGTCCACGTGGACCTTCCGCTGGCCCGCAGCTTCCGCCAGGCCGTCAGCGGTGCCCAGATCACGCGCCTGTGGATCGGTCAGAAGCGCGCCGAGGGTGCCGAAGGCCGGGCTCACGCGCTACTGCTCGACAACGTGACCCTCACCGACAACGTGCCACAGGTCCAGGAACGCGACCTCTTCATCACCGCCAGCCGCCTCCCCGCCGCGCCCACGATTGACGGCCAACTCGATGAGCCGGCTTGGAGGTCTGTCGCGCCCCTCGGTAGTTTCGCCGACTTCGACGCCCGCCCTTGCGCCCAACCTGTCGCCCTCCGTGTGGGCTATGACGCCATGCATCTCTACCTTGCCATGCAGAGTGCGGACGATCCCGCAAAGCTAATAGCCCGCGAGACGCAGCCCGACGGTCCGGTATGGGGCGACGACTCCTTCGAGGTCTTCCTCGACCCTGACCGCTCTGGCAACAGCTACCTGCAACTAGCCACCAACCCCCTCGGCACTCCCTACAGCCAGCACGGCATGCGCGACAAGAACGGGACCGCCAAGCTCGATCTGTCGTGGGAGCCCAAATGGCAGGTGCGCGCCGTGCGCACGTCCACCGGCTGGAGCGCCGAGATGGCCATTCCCTTCGCCGACCTCGGCCGCGGCCCGGGAGGCGCCTGGGCCCTGCAAGTCGGCCGGAATCGCCCTAAGGGCACCAGTTGCTCGCTCTTCGCGCGCCAGAAGGACTGGTGCAATCCCGCCGAATGGGGCCTGCTCATCTTCGGCGAGCAGCCCCAGGCCTTGACCGTCACATCACTGCTCGACCAGACACTGGCGGGCAGCGTCTCCGGCGCCTCAACCCTCCGTTGCGACGCAGTCAAACGCGGCGGCGAGACAACTACCACCGAACAGTCCGTCAGTACCGTCCCCTTCGTGATGCCCTTCAGGCTGGCCGAAACCGGCAAGCAGGACCTCTACGTCAAGCTGCTCTCGGGCGGCAGGCCAGTCTCCCAGTTCCGCTATGCCCTCCCGCAGACTGCTGATGTGCAGGTGCATCGGCCCCAGGTACTCGCGGCCACGCCGCGCTTCCTGCTCTGGTCGCTCAGCCCCACCCACAAAGTCCTGCTGACCGACCGCATAGCGCCCACCGCGCCGCGCCCTGTCCTTGAACTGCAGGCCGCTCGCAACCAGACCCGCGCCTTGCAGATCGGCCTGACGCCCCGCCAGACGCCCCTGCGCGGCCTGCGGCTGCAATTCGACGAGCTCACCTCGGCACAGGGCAAGCTGTCTGCCCAGTGCTTGCGCCTCAATAACGTCGGCTACGTTACCATCAAGACTCCCTCCGACCAGACCACCTTTGCGGGGGACTGGCCCGACCCGCTGCTGCCCCCGACGCCCGTGGACGCCACAGGCCCCGCACACGTTGTCTTCTGGCTGACGGTCGCAGTTCCACGCGATGCAAAGCCCGGCGTCTATCAGGGCAAAGCCCATCTTCTCGGCGAGGGCGTCAGTGAAGACTTCGATTTGCGCCTGCGGGTGCTCAAGTACGAGCTTCCCGATCTCAGCCGCCTCCGCGTCGCCGCCGATGTC
>JAJFUB010000127.1 GCA_021372615.1 bacterium
CGTGGGAGCGGTCACCGACCGCGACGGCGTGCCCGCTGGCAGCCGGTGTTCCCACCACGGCATCGCGGTCGGTGACCGCTCCCACGGCGATCAGGCCATCCCCCGAGAACGAGTCCGGCGTGGCGTTGATGATGCCCATGACGCGCGGGTGGTCGAAGGTCAACTCGCCCTCGCCACAGCGGACCGGCGACGCCGCGGCGCCCCAGCGCCGCAGGGCCTCCTCGATCTCTGCGCCGATCTGGCGCAGGCCGAACGGCTCGCCAGGCAGGCGCTCCCGGACGCGGGCGAGGTGTCGGGCATCGCCGATGATGAGCACCGGGCGCGGGGTGTCGTCAAAGGCCGCGACCTCGCGGGACACGCACAGATCGCCGCCGACGCTGAGCAGCGCCTGCTTGAGAATGGCGGCGGCCTTGCCGCGCACGCCCTCGATGCGCACGAGCAGTGTCTGGGCCTTGGGCGCCATGATCCGCACGCCGGTGGGGTCGCAGCCAAGCCGCGCCATCTCGCGGGCGATGTCATCAGGCGTGGGTAGGTTGAGGAGGCGGATGTTGTGTTCCATGTTACGGGTGGTAGGGGACTGTCCCCGCAAGGGGCTGTCCCCGTGTCTGCCAGGTGACGATGGCGGGGTCAGCCCCCTTCGAGACCGGCTGCGCCGGCCTCACGGCGACAGACCCCTACTTCAGCTCCCGCTTCACGACCTTCCCCGACGGGTTGCGCGGGAGCGCGTCGCGGAACTCGAAGGCCTGCGGGACCTTGAAGCCCGCCAGTTGCTCCGTGCAGTGGCGCTTCAGGTCGCGGACGGTGGCCTCGTGGCCGGGGCGCAGGACGACGACAGCCTTGACGACTTCACCGAAGATGCTGTGCGGGATGCCAATGGCGGCGGCCTCGGCGACTGCCGGGTGCCGCGTCAGCACATTCTCCACCTCGACGGGGTACACATTCTCCCCGGCGACGATGATCATCTCCTTCTTGCGGCCCTGCAGGAAGATGTAGCCCTCGTCATCCATGAAGGCCGTGTCGCCGGTGTGCAGCCAGCCGTCCACGATGGCTTCCGCCGTGGCGTCCGGGCGGTTGTAGTAGCCCTTCACGATGCTCGGGCCCCGGATGAGCAACTCGCCGACCTCGCCGGGCGGGAGGGTGCTCCCCGCGTCATCTACGATCTTCGCCTCGAGCCCGGGCACGACCCGGCCGATGGACTCGGGACGCTCCAGGGCCTGGCCATCGGGCAGGACGCTGGTGCATGACGTGGTCTCGGTCAGGCCGAAGAAGTTGTGCAGGAGCTTGCCGGGGAACAGCTCGCGCAGGCGCTGGATGGCCCGCACGGGCATGGGCGCCCCGGAATAGGCGATCAGGCGCAGGCTGGCCAGCGGGTAGTTCTCGACGCCGGGAGTCTGCGCCAGCAGGATCGTCGTCGTGGGTACGGTGAAGACCGTCGTGCAGTGGTGGCGCTCGATCAGGTCCAACAGGCTGGTCGGGCTGGGATCGCCCGACACCACGAGCGTGGCGCCCTGGTAGAACGCCGTGGGCATGATCGTGTTGAGCCCGGTCACGTGGAACAGCGGGACGATCAGCAGATGAATGTCATCGGGGCGGAAGCCATGGCCGGCGATGGTGGCGCTGATGTTGAAGAGGATGTTGCCATGGGTGATCATCGCGCCCTTGGGCAGGCCGGTGGTGCCGGAGGTGTAGATGATGGCGGCGGTGTCGTCAGGGGAGGCATCCCCGACGTGGGAGCGGTCACCGACCGCGACTGCCCTCTCCGGTCGCGGTC
>JAJFUB010000128.1 GCA_021372615.1 bacterium
AGTCCAGCGCCTTCGTGTTCGTCGTCACCGCCAGGCACTTGGTGATCGCCGACGTCAGCGTCGTCTTCCCGTGGTCCACATGACCGATCGTCCCCACATTCACGTGCGGCTTGTCGCGGACAAACTTCTCCTTGCCCATGGGTTCCTCCAACCTGAAGAAAACGTGTCTTCGTTTCTTGTTCTATGACTTGTCTGGAGCGACCGGCTCGTAGCTGTGCGGCTCCATCGTGTACGTCGCGCGGCCCTGTGTCAGGGACCGCAAGGAAGTGGCGTAACCGAACATGTTGGCCAGCGGCGTCTCCGCCAGGATCGTCTGGGTGTCGCCCGGTGAGGGCCGCATCTGCGTGATGTTGCCGCCCCGGGACACCAGGTCGTTCATCACATCGCCCATGTGCGCCTCGGGCGTGACGACCTCTACCAGCATGACGGGCTGCAGCAGGAGCGGCGAGCCCTTCGTGTACGCCTCGCGAAAAGCCATGCTCGACGCGATCTTGAAGGCGACATCGTTGGAGTCCACATCGTGCGACGATCCGTCTGTCACGACCGCCCGCACGTCCACCACCGGGTAGCCCCGGAACGGTCCGGCCTCCATCGCGTCGTGCGCGCCGCTCTCCACCGAGGGCATGAACTCCCGCGGGATCGGCCCGCCCTTCGTCGCGTCCACGAACTCGAAGCCTTCGCCCCGCTCCAGCGGCTCCAGCCGCATCTCCACATCGCCGTACATGCCGCGTCCGCCGGTCTGCTTCACGAACCGTCCGCGCCCCTCGCAGACCCGCGAAATCGTCTCCTTGTACGCCACCTGCGGCTTACCGACGTTGGTCTCGACGTTGAACTCGCGCCTGATCCGATCCTTGACGATCTCGAGGTGCAACTCCCCCATGCCCGAGATGATCTGCTGACCGGTCTCACGGTCCGTGCGCACCGCAAAGGTGGGGTCCTCGGCTACGATCTTGCCCAGCGCGTCGGCCAGCCGTTCCTCGTCCGCCTTCGCCTTGGCCTCGATGGCCATTGAGATCACCGGCTCGGGGAAGCTGATCTGCTCCAGAAGCAGCGGCTTGTCCACGTTGCACAGCGTCTCGCCGGTCATGGTGCGCCCGATACCCACCGCCGCCACGATGTCCCCCGCCATCGCCTCCTGCACGTCCTCGCGGCGGTTGGCGTGCATCCGCAGCAGCCGCCCCACCCGCACCTTCTTGCCGTTGTTCGCGTTGTATACCGTCTGCCCGGTGGACAGCTTCCCCGAATACACCCGCAGGTACGAAAGCTGCCCTACGAACGGGTCGGTGACGACTTTGAACACCAGCGCGGCCAGCGGCTCTTCGGGCGAGGCGTGCAGGAAGATGGGCTCGTCGTGCTTGGGCCGGACACCCTCGACCGGCGGCACATCCAGCGGGGAGGGCAGGTAGTTCACGATGCCATCGAGCAGGGGCTGAATGCCCTTGTTCTTGAAGGCGCTGCCACACAGCACAGGGACCAACCCGCCGTGCAGGCACCCGCGCCGCACCGCCGCGTGCATCTCCTCGACCGTCGGCATCTCCCCGGCGAAGTACTTCGCCTCCAGCTCCGGAGACGTGTCGGCCAGCGAGACGATCAGGTGCTCACGGAAGGCTTCCGCCTTGCTCTGCATATGGGACGGGATCTCGTCGTAGACCGGGGTCTCGCCCAGCTCGTCGTCCTCTTCCCAGTAGATCGCGCGCATCTCGATCAGATCCACGACGCCGACGAAGTTCTCCTCGGCGCCAATCGGGATCTGCAGGGCCAGGGCGTCTGCCCCCAGGCGCTTCCGCACCTGGTGGAGCACGTCGTGAAAGTCCGCGCCCATCCGGTCCATCTTGTTGATGAAGATCAAGCGGGGGATGGCGTACTTGTTCGCCTGCCGCCATACGGTCTCGGACTGCGGCTGCACACCACCGACGGCGCACATGACCGCAACCAGCCCGTCCAGTACTCTCAAAGATCGCTCGACTTCGGCCGTGAAATCCACGTGGCCGGGTGTGTCAATCAGGTTGATGCGATGGTCGTTCCAGAAATACGTCGTCGCCGCCGAGGTGATCGTGATGCCACGTTCCATCTCCTGGGGGAGATAGTCCATGGTCGCGTTCCCCTCATCCACCTCGCCGATGCGGTGCACCCGACCCGAGTAGAACAGCATCCGCTCCGAAGTCGTGGTCTTGCCCGCGTCTATGTGAGCCGCGATGCCAATGTTCCGTGTTTTGTCCAGCGCGACGTCCGCGGCCACTGTGCCACTTCCTAGCTTGGCTGTGCCTCATCCAGCCCGTCATCAGCTCTGCCTCACCAGGTACGTAGGGACGTGTCCTGCCGTACTACCCGTATGAGTCAAGGTCGGCGGGACCTGCCCCTCAGACAGTGCCCGCCGACTGGTCCTTACCACCGATAGTGCGAATAGGCCCTGTTGGCCTCGGCCATGCGATAGACTTCCTCGCGGCGGCGGTAGGCCGCACCCTCGCGGTTGGCCGCGTCCATGATCTCCTTGGCGAAACGCTCGCGCATGGTGCGCTCGTTCCGCTTGCGCGAGGCGTCAATGATCCAGCGCACCGACAGCGTGATCTGGCGGCGAGCCGGTACCTCGACGGGCACCTGGTAGTTCGCGCCGCCCACGCGTCGCGGCCGGACCTCGACCTGCGGCATCGTGTTGCGGACAGCGGTCTGCAGTACGTCCAGCGGATTGCCGCCGGTCGTGTCGGCGATGTCGCTCATGGCGCCGTAGAAGATGCTCTCGGCGGTGCTCTTCTTGCCGCCCAGCAGAATCTTGTTGATGAAGCGGGTGGCCACTTCGCTACCGAATACCGGATCCGGCGGTACTTCGCGCTTTCGAACGTCGCCCTTCCGCGGCATATCTTCGCTCCACTGTAGGGCGGGGGCTTGTACCCCGCCGACTGTAGGGCCGGGGCTTGTGCCCCGCCCGGCCGTCCCCGGTTCCCGATGCCCGGTCCCCGGTTCCCGCCGTTCAATATTGGATTGCCATCCTGGGCCGAGCTTTCCAGTTCTCGTCGCCCGCTGCAGCAGGGCCCACCCAGGATGACACTAGACAAGGGGTCTCTCCCCGCAGGCCGGGCGTTGGCCTGGCCGGAGGGGGCTGACCCCGGGAAAACTACGCTTTCTTGGTGCCGTACTTGCTCCGCGACTGCTTGCGGCCCTGGACGCCCTCGGTGTCCAGCGTCCCGCGGATCACGTGGTACTTCACCGAGTTGAGGTCCTTGACGCGGCCGCCGCGCACCAGTACGACGGAGTGCTCGGCCAGGTTGTGGCCCTCACCGGGGATGTACGCAGTGACTTCCTGGCGGTTGAACAGACGGACACGGGCGCACTTGCGCAACGCGGAGTTCGGCTTCTTGGGGGTCTGCGCCCACACGCGGGTGCAGACGCCGCGCCGCTGCGGGGCGCCATCCACGACGCGTCCGCGCCGCTTGAGGGCGTTCCAGGCGACCTTCAGGGCCGGGGTCTTGGGCTTGCGCGCCTTCTTGGCTCGTCCCTTGCGCACCAGTTGAGAGATGGTTGGCACTCTTGTACTCCTTGGTGGGAGCGGTCACCGACCGCGGCTTCCTCAGTGGGAGCGGTCACCGACCGCGACCCCGTACAGGCAGACAGTCCGCCGTCCCTGTTTCGTAGTGCGGACTTCCAGCCCGCGTCGTGGGGCGGAAGACAGGGCTGCGGCGGACGCAAAAGACCCCTTCCGAGCAATCTCGGGAAGGGGTCTGCGAAGTGGCGTCAATTGGTAAAGAAGCGAACGGGGGCCACCTGTTTGGCGGCTTCCACCTTCGGCTTCATCACCCCTTGGTGCCGTTGACTGCCTCGCGTGATACATGCGCGATGGAAGCAGTCGAGTTCCGCAGAGCCCCAGACATCGGGTCAGATAGCACGGGTAGTTCGCAGCGGCCCGAACAGCGCTTTTTTCGCCCAAAGCAGCCGCGCTTACCCGGCAGACGATGTAGTATAGCCAACGGCGGAACCCAAGTCAAGCGTCCAGCATCCACTTTCTGCCTGCACCCCACACTTTTTCCACCGAACACTCCCCCACCAAGACGTCCGCGTCCACGTCTCGCCCCTTGACGCCGCCCGGCCCCACATTCCCCTTGCCCATGTCCCCCCCGTTGACTATACTCGCGTTACGCCTGACCTGGCGCCAGGGCGCGGCGTCAGCAAGGGAGACAGGCGCACACTCCGCGGCGGCGTGGCGGCAAGGGGGCCGCGACGGGAGGGAACCGATGAGCCAGGATCAGACGGACGCGAAGCAGAGAGTCTGCAAGAGGTCTCAGAATCTGCTCCAAGAGGTGGGCACAGACCGGCGTCGCCGCGTGATGAAGCGCTGCTTCATGACCGGCAAGCAGTGCATCTTCTCTTCGAACACGTCGGGCCCACCCGCCACGATGACCTGTGGCGACCTCAGCGTGTTCGTTATCACCCCCTTCAAGACCAACTTCGATGCCTTCGACGACTGGAGCCTCTTCCCATACCTGGAGCACGAGTATGGCCTCTGTGGGGACAACCTCCGTCGCGCAGACCACGTGCGCTCCACTGGCTACATCGTGTGCGAGAAGATCTGCCACGTGCTGCAAGAGACCGACCTGGTCATTGCCGACATCACCTTCCCCAACCCGAATGTCTTCTATGAACTGGGCCTGGCCTACGGCCTGGAGCGGCCGATTATCTTCATGGTCAATGATGCCGACAAGACCTCCCCGCACGGCGTGATGCGCAACGATGCCCTCCGGAACTGCCTGGCCCTGGACGACAAGAAGGTATTGCTCTACCCCGGGGTGGCCCCAATCAACCCAGAGTCATCACCCTACGCTCTGGAGGAGCACGTCACGACGCCACCGCAGGCCCAGGGCATGGTGCGCGAACTGAAGATCTCGGTACTCAAGACCAAGCCCGCGCGGCCGCGGGTGCCGGGACACTCGGAAGCCCCCGACGACATCACGCTCGACGTCTACGGTCTCCTCGAAGGGGCGGTGGCCGTGGCCATGTCCGATATCGTGAGGGAAGTGCAGGCCAAGGAGGACAAGGCGAAGGCCCCGTGGGAGCAAGTACTCAGCGCGCTGGCGGACGAGAGTAACGGCAAGCGCGAGCCCCTCAAGCAGGCCAACATGATTGAGGTGGGGCCGGCAGCGACTTTCCAGGCTGTCGCCGAGGCTCTGGGGAGTTCCTTCTGCACGATCATTGACGTCAGTGAGAACGATCCTCTCGGCCTGTTCTGGCTGGGCTACTGCCACGGTCGGGGCCTGGACGCCATCCCCTTCGACCGCAAGCCCATCCAGCCGGTCGCCGAGGACACGCACGAGATCGAGCCGAACCCGCGTCTGTGTCCGGGGGCCCGCAAGCGCCTGGCCTTCGATATCCGTGCGCTGTGGTACATGGAGCATGACGACCAGAACGCCGCCGGCCTCAAGAGCGAGATCCAGGACATACTCACTCGCCTCCTCGAGCGGGATCTGCCGGACCGGCAGCGGCGGGCCTTCTGGGACCGGTTCCCCCGCGAGAAGGAAATGAAGATCCTCACCGGCGCCATCCACAACGACACGCTCAACCGCGAGATGGTCGGCGACTGGGATGTCCGCACCGTCTCGGACCTCGTGTCCTATCTCACTCAGGTGCGCGAGCCCAGCAGCATCAAGCTCGCGACCCCGCTCTACTCACCCGAACATGCGTACCCCAAGGACAAGCCCAACCGGGAGGTATTCCTCCAGGAGTTCTACGCTGGCATAGGCAGTGAGTTGAGCAGTTGCAGCGCGGTCGTGATCGCCTCCGCTGACGTTAACCCGGTCACCGAGTACTTGCTGCACAGGGTCTACGGCCTGGGCGAGCCGGTTCCGGAGCCGTGGACGGACCCCAGCGCGCTGTGCGGCTACGTCGCGCTCAAGCGCTTCCCGGCACCCAACAAGACCAGGCAGGATGGCGCTGCGCCGCAGGACCAGGCCAGGCGAGCGACCGACGAGGAAGGCTTCACAAGACGGTTCTATTCCGAGGTGCACCTGGCTCGCGGCAGGAAGCAGGCTGACCGCGGCTTCGTCCGCTACGTGTATGGCAAGCCCGTGAAGCCGCTGCTCGAGAACTACAAGGCCCAGGACGATCCCGGCGAGTTCAAGCTCCTCGGCCACCTGCTTGTCGCCAGGTGGTCGGGCGAGACGGAGGCTGACAGACGGCGCGGCCGTGACGAAGAGCAACTCATCGTGCTCCTCAATGGCGTTAGCGGGCCGGCCACTTCGGCGCTCGCGGAGATACTCACCGGCGGCCCCAAGACCAAGCCACAGATGATGGCGAAGGCCGAGGAGATGTTGGCCGAACTCAATGAGGAGCTCAATAAGCCAGGCTGGGATGCGGTGGAGGCGATCGTGGAGGTACAGATAAAGCCAGCCCGGCCCGCCCAGATCCACAAGTACAGAGACAGCCGAGAGGTGGTTGGCTGGAGCTACGCTGTGCATCCCCGTCCTTTCACTCGCCGCTCGGTCGTCTCCTGAGAACCCAACAGCCGCGGGAACCCCTGATCCGGGGCGCCCGCGGCCGTATTGTGAGTCCTCTCACGACTGAGCGGATCGCTCTGTCCCCTACTCCTCGTCCTCCTCTACGTCCTCCACATCATCCTCGAGGTCGGGTAGGTCGCTCAGGTCCAACTCCGGCACGGCCTCCTGCAGTCGCCCAAACTCGCTGATGAGCTTCTGCACGGCCTCCTCCGGTGTCTCCTCACGCTTGGGCGGCACGAACTCGGGGATGGCCCCGTCCGCCATCGTGATGTCGCGGTCGCGGTGGGTCGGCATGCCGCTCCCCGCCGGGATCAGGCGGCCGATGATGACGTTCTCCTTGAGGCCCAGCAGCGGGTCGCGCTTGTGCCCGCACGCCGCCTCGGTCAGCACGCGCGTGGTGCGCTGGAAGCTCGCCGCCGACAGGAAGCTCTCGGTCGCCAGCGACGCCTGCGTGATCCCCAGCAGGATTGGCTCGGCCGTCGCCTCGCGGCCGCCGAACTCCCGCACCCGCCGGTTCTCGTCCTCGAAGTCGAACCGGTCGGAGATCTCGCCCGGCAGGAACCGCGTGTCGCCGTGGTCCTTGATCTTCCGCTTCTTGAGCATCTGGCGGATGATGACCTCGATGTGTTTGTCGTTGATCGCCACGCCCTGGGCCTTGTACACCGTCTGCACCTCGCGCAGCAGGTAGTCCTGCACGCCGTCGGTGCCCTTCATGTCCAGGATGTTCTGCGGGTCCACCGGGCCCATCGTCAGCCGGTCGCCCGCGCGCACCTCGGTCCCCTCGCGGACAAACAGCTCGCCGCGGTAGGGTACCAGGTGAGCGGTCGCGATCTTCACATGGGTCACGCCGGCCTTCTTCAGCCGCATGCGGACCTTCTTGAGCAGCTTCTCGCCCGCACGCGCCAGCTTCGTCTTGCCGTCCGGCGACCCCACGTCCTCGGCCAGCCGCTCCCCACGGATCACCCGCAGGTCGTCAATGCTGTGCTCGGAGTGGATGATGACGCTGCGCAGACCGGTGGTCTCGATGCCCGCGACCGTCCCGTCCACCTGGGCCGTGATGGCCTGCCCCTTGGGTGTGCGCGCCTCGAACAGCTCCACAACGCGCAGCAGACCATGCACGGGCGTCTCGAGCACCTTGAGCATTTCCTTGATGGCCTTGCGCCGGGCTCGGCCCTGGCCCGCCACTTCCAGCGACACAACGCCCTTGTCAATGTCGGCGTGCAGGGAGCGCAGGGCCTGCTGCTTGCGCTTCTTCACGTCCGCGACGCCGGTGATGTACTGGCCGGCGACGCCGCCGGTGTGGAAGGTGCGCATGGTGAGCTGCGTGCCCGGCTCGCCGATGGACTGGGCGGCGATGATGCCTACCGCGGTCCCCGGCTCCACGAGCTTCTGGCGGGCCAGGTCGCGGCCATAGCACTTGGCGCAGATCCCGCTGCGCAGCTCGCACGTCAGCGGCGACGACACCTTGACCTTCTTGATCCCGGCCTCGACGATGTGTCGCGCGGCCCGCTCGTCAACCTCGTCCTTGGCCGGCACGATCACTTCACCGGTCTCGGGGTTGAAGATGGTTTCGGCGGCGGTCCGGCCGATGATGCGGTCCTCGAGCTTCTGCAGCACCTCGGTCGCCGTGATGGGCAGTTCGGTGTCGCAGTACTCGCACTTGCCCTCGCGCAGCACGTCCTCCTGGCCGCACACGGGGCAGTGCAACTCCTGGGCGTACATGTTCGAGACCCATACGCCGTCGGTGGTGCCGCAGTCGAAGTCGCGGATCATGACGTCCTGGGCGACGTCCACCAGGCGCCGGGTCAGGTAGCCGGCGTCAGCGGTGCGCAGGGCGGTGTCCGCCAGGCCCTTGCGCGCGCCGTGGGTTGCCACGAAGTACTCCAGCACGTTCAGGCCTTCGTGGAAGTTGCTCTTGACGGGCAGGTCCTCGATCAGGCGGCCAAACGGATCGCTCATCAGACCGCGCATCCCGCTGATCTGCGAGATGTGGCTGCGGTTGGCGCGCGCCCCGGAGTTGGTCATCATCCAGATCGAGTTGAAGCTGTCAATGTTGTTGAGGATGTCGTCGGCGACTTCCTCGCGCGCGCTCTGCCACAGCTCCAGCACCCGCTGCTCGCGCTCGTCTTCCAGGATGTAGCCGCGCCGCGCCGCCTCATTGATGCGGTTGACCTCGCGCTCGGTGCGGGAGATGATCTCCTCGCGCCGCGTCGGCACGTCCGTGTCGTCAATGCAGATGGACAGACCCGAGCGCGTGGCGTACTTGAAGCCCTGCTCCTTCAGGTCGTCCAGCAACTGCGCCGTCCGCTCCTGGCCGTAGCTCTGGTAGACGCGCCGCACGGTGTTGCCCAGCTCTTCCTTGGCGATGTCGTGGTTCAGGAAGGGCATGTCCAGCGGCAGCACGCGGTTGAAGATGACGCGGCCCGGCGTGGTCTCCAGGCGCACCCGGTGGCAGCCCGTCACGATCCGCCCGTTGACCGGGAAGTACCCGCCGTCGCAGGCCTCCTGCAGACGGGTCTTGAGGGCGTCAACCAGGGCCTCCGTCTTGTCCACGATGGGGACGCGCAGCTCGGGGATCTCCGAGAAGCGCTCCTTCCACTGCCCGCGGTACGGCAGCTCCTCTTCCTCCATCATGTCCTTGGTCAGCGTGAACTCGATGCGCCGGTCGCGCACCGGGTGCTCGTCCCCGACCACCTCGGCCACGATGCGGCGGATGTCCAGGTCGAGCTGCGGGTCCAGCGGCATCTCGCGCGTCTTCTTCTCATAGGCTTCCAGGAAAATCTGCGGCAGCCGCACGGTGACGCTGGCGTGCAGGTCCACCTTGCGGTGCTGGTACGCCGCGATGACGGCCTCGGCGTTCTGGAAGACCTTCCCGGCGCCCAGACCCGTCTTGTTCTCCTGGGTCATGTAGTACGAGCCCAGCACGATGTCGTACTTCGGGGCGCAGATCGGAGCGCCGTCCGCCGGCTTGAACAGGTTCCGCGAGGCCAGCATCAGCAGCCGCGCCTCGGCCTGTGCGTGCGCCGACAGCGGCACGTGCACGGCCATCTGGTCGCCGTCGAAGTCGGCGTTGAAGGCCTCGCACACCAGCGGGTGAAGCTGGATCGCCTTGCCATCAATCAGCACCGGCTCGAAAGCCTGGATGCCGAGGCGATGCAGCGTCGGGGCGCGGTTCAGCAGCACGGGATGGTCGTCAATGACCTCCTCCAGCGCGTCCCACACCTCGCTGCGCAGCCGGTCCACCATGCGCTTGGCGGTCTTGATGTTGGTCGTGTGCCCCTGCTCCACCAGCCGGTTCATCACGAACGGCTTGAACAGCTCCAGGGCCATCTCGCGGGGCAGGCCGCACTGGTGCAGGTGTAGCTCGGGGCCGACCACGATGACCGAGCGGCCCGAGTAATCCACGCGCTTGCCCAGCAGGTTCTTGCGGAACCGGCCTTCCTTGCCCTTGAGCATGTCCGACAGCGACTTCAGCGGCCGGCGGTTGCTGCCTGTCACCGGGCGGCTGCGGCGGCTGTTGTCAATCAGCGCGTCCACAGCCTCCTGCAGCAGGCGCCGCTCGTGGTTGATGATCGACTCGGGCGCATTGATCTCGATGATGCGCCGCAGGCGGTTGTTGCGGTTGATGACCCGGCGGTACAGGTCGTTCAGGTCGGAGGTGGCGAAGCGCCCACCGTCGAGCTGCACCATCGGGCGCAACTCGGGCGGCAGCACCGGGATGACCTCCAGGATCATCCACTCCGGGCGGTTCCGGCTGCTGCGGAAGGCCTCGACGACGCGCAGGCGCTTGACGGCGCGCAGGCGCCGCGCGCCGGTGCGCTCGTCAATCTCCTGCCGCAGGTCGTGGGCCAGCTCGTCCAGGTCAATCTCGCTGAGCAGGTCCCGCACGGCCTCGGCGCCCAACCCGGCCTTGAACAGGTCGGCGAAGCTGCCATCCAGGCGCTCCTCGCAGACTTCCAGCAGCTCCACCAGGCGCCGGTACTCCATCTCGGAGATCAGCATCTTGGGGGTCAGCTTGAACAGCAGTTCGGCGGCCGCGGTCAGCTCATCCAGCCGGTGCGTGACTTCCTGCGCCTTCATGATGCGCCGGCTCAGCTCTTCCTCGGTCATCGGCGAGCCCCAGGCGCTCTCGCTCTCGGACATCGCCGGGTAGCCGTCCTCGTCCAGCATGTCCTCGTCGTCGGACAGCTCTTCGAGTTCCTCGTCCAGACCCAGCTCCTCGCCGTCCTCCTCGACCTCGCTGACCTCCTCCTCTTCCTCCTCCACTCCCTCCTCCGGCTCGGCTTCGAGTTCCTCCTCGGCGGCGGCCTCCTCAGCCTCGCGCTCCTGGCTCTGTCGCAGCCCCTCCTCATACTCCTCGCGCAGCCGCACGACTTCCTGGTCGCGCGAGTCGAGAATGGCCTGCTTCTCCTCGTTGATGGCGGCCAGGATGTCCGCGCGCCGCCGCTGCATCTTCTCCACGTTCACACTGGTGACGATGTAGGAGGCGAAGTACACGACCTCCTCCAGCGTCCGGCGCGACATGTCCAGCAGCAGGCTGATGGGGCTCGGCACGCCCTTGAGGTACCAGCTGTGGCACACGGGGGCGGCCAGCTCGATGTGGCCCATCCGCTCGCGCCGCACCTTGCTCCGCGTCACCTCGACCCCGCACCGGTCGCACTTGATGCCCTTGAACTTGACCTTCTTGTACTTGCCGCAGTGGCATTCCCAGTCGCGGGTGGGCCCGAAGATGCGCTCGCAGAACAGGCCGTCGCGTTCCGGCTTGTACGTGCGGTAGTTGATGGTCTCAGGCTTCTTGACTTCGCCAAAAGACCAACTGCGGATCTCACGGGGAGAAGCCAGACCGATAGTAATCGCGTCGAAATCGGTTGTGGAACTCAAAGGTTCTCCTCCTCCGAATGTATGCTCATTGCGACGTCGCCCACCCCGCCCTCGCTCTGCTCGGGCATCCCTCCCCACAGGGGAGGGGGCACTACCTGGCCGCTTTGGGCCTCACCCCTCCCCCGCGGGGAGGGGTCGGCGCGAAGCGACGGGGGTGGGTTACCGCCCCTCGTCCCCGTCCGTCCGCAGGTCCAGGGCCTTGCCCTCCCGGTTCTCCACCTTCACGTCCAGACCCAGGCTCTGCATCTCGCGCACCAGGATCTTGAACGACTCCGGCGTGCCGGGCTCCTTGATGTTCTCGTCCTTGACGATGGCCTCGTAGGTCGCCACGCGCCCCTGGACATCGTCGGACTTCACCGTCAGCATCTCCTGCAGCGAGTACGCCGCGCCGTAGGCTTCCAGCGCCCACACTTCCATCTCACCGAAGCGCTGGCCGCCCATCTGCGCCTTCCCGCCCAGCGGCTGCTGCGTGATGAGCGAGTACGGGCCGGTCGAGCGTGCGTGGATCTTGTCCTCGACCAGGTGCAGGAGCTTGAGGATGTACATCACGCCGACGTTGACCGGCTGGTTGAACGCCTCGCCGGTCCGGCCGTCGAAGA
Source organism: bacterium (assembly GCA_021372615.1). Lineage (NCBI taxonomy): Bacteria > bacterium. The sequence goes on from JAJFUB010000128.1 coordinate 11,963, forward strand.
GCATCGCCTTGCCGGTGCGCGCATCGTAGGCGCGCCGCTGGTAGGCGTTCGCGACGGCCTGCTGCAGCACCAAGTCGGCTGCCTGCGCCGCGCTCGCCTTTTCCCATGCCTCTTCGGCGATGCCCAGCCACTCGGCCAGCTCGGCCAGGTGGTCCTTGCCGGCGGCCAGCAGCTGCCGCCGCACCTCGGCCTGCAGGGCGGCAAAGTCGCCCGTGAAGTCCCCGATCTCCACGGTCTGCTCGAACCGATTCAGTTCCACCTGCGCGTAGTCCAGCAGGATCTCGCGGTTGAGCTTCTCGGCCACCTCGCCCATGCCGGACTTGATCTCATCAATTGGCACGCCCTGGAACACCGGGCTGATGTAGACGCGCCCCAGCTTCCGGGCCACCCACCCCAGGTGCGTCTCCAGGAGCTGGCCGATGTTCATGCGGGACGGCACACCCAGCGGATTCAGACAGATATCAATCGGCGTCCCGTCGGCCATGTACGGCATGTCTTCCATCGGCAGGATCTTGGAGATGACGCCCTTGTTGCCGTGGCGGCCGGTCAGCTTGTCACCGACCATGATCTTGCGCTTCTGCGCCACGTACACCCGCACCAGTTGGTTCACGCCGGGCTTCAACTCGTCGCCGGGCAGTTTCTTGAGGCGCCCGCCGCAGCGGTCGCACTCCAGCGAACCCTCGATCGGCTTGCCGAAGTCGTAGATGGACTCGCACCGGTCGCAGCGGTACTTGTAGCGCGAGAAGATCTTGGTCGCGATGACGATGCCCTTCTCCCCGTGCGGCACCCGCAGGGATACGTCGCGCATCTCCTCGGCCTTCTTGCCGAAGATCGCGATGACCAGCTTCTCTTCCGCCGTCAGCTCGGACTGACCCTTGGGGGCCACCTTGCCCACCAGGATGTCCTCGGCCCGCACTTCGGCCCCGATCCGCACCACACCGTTGGCGTCCAGGTCCTTGAGGGCCTCGTCGCCGACGTTGGGGATGTCGCGCGTGATCTCCTCGGGCCCCAGCTTGGTGTCGCGCGCCTCGCACTCCCACTTCTCGATGTGCACCGAGGAGAGCACGTCATCGCGTACGAGCCGCTGGCTGACCAGCACGGCGTCCTCGAAGTTGTAGCCTTCCCAGGGCAAGAAGCATACCAGGCAGTTGCGCCCCAGGGCCAGTTGGCCGCTGTTGGTGGAGGCGCCGTCGGCCAGCGGCTGGCCCTTGACGACCTTCTGCCCCGCCCGCACCAGCCGCTTCTGGCTGATGCACGTGCCCATGTTGGTGCGCAGGAACGTGGACAGCGGGTACGTCACTTCGTCCCCGCTTACGTACCGCACCTTGACGAAGTCCGCCTCGGACTCCAGCACATCCCCGTCTTCGGGCGCCAGCAGCACCGCGCCGGAGTCCTCCGCCGACCGCTGCTCGACGCCGGTCCGCACGATCGGCTGCTCGGTGATCAGCAGCGGCACCGCTTGCCGCTGCATGTTCGAGCCGGCCAGCGCCCGCACCGCGTCGTCGTTCTCCAGGAACGGAATCAGGGCCGTGGCGACCGAGAAGACCTGCTTGGCCGACACGTCGCAGTAGTCCACCTCGTTGGGCGTGACCTGCGGGAACGAGCCGCCCTTGCGCACGACGATCCGCTCGCGCGCGAACCGACCGCGCTCATCCACCGGCTCGGAGATCGTCGCGACGTTGTACGTCTCCTCATCATCGGCCGTCAGGTAGTCTATCTCGTCGGTCAGCCGCCCGCCCTTGACCTTCCGGTACGGCGTCTCGATGAAGCCGTAGTCATCCAGCCGGGCGTGCAGAGCCAGATAGCCGATCAGACCGACGTTCGGCCCTTCCGGCGTCTCAATCGGGCAGATGCGGCCATAGTACGAGTGGTGGACGTCGCGCACTTCCAGCTTGGCGCTCTGCTTGGACAGACCGCCCGGCCCCAGGGCCGACAGGCGGCGCTTGTGCGCCAGTTCGGCCAGCGGGTTGATCTGGTCCATGAACTGTGAGAGCTGACCGCTGCCAAAGAAGCTGTTCACCGCCGCCGTGATCGGCTTGATGCTGATGATGGACTGCGGCTGCATGTCGTCGGGGTCCAGGCTCGTCATGCGCTCCTTGGCGACCCGCTCCATGCGCAGGAACCCGGTGCGAAGCTGGGTCTGCAGTAGCTCGCCCACGGCCTTGACGCGCTTGTTCATCAGGTGGTCAATGTCGTCTACCTGCCCCTCGCCCTTCGACAGGTTCAGCAGGTAGCTGACGATGGCCACGATGTCCCGCCGCGTCAGGATGTGCAGTTCAGGGTCTACGCCAATGTCCAGCTTCTTGTTGATCATGTACCGTCCCACGCGGGACAGGTCATACTTCTTGATGTCGAAGAAATAGGCGCGCAGCAGCGACTCGGCGCTCTCCACGATGGGCGGGTCGCCGGGGCGGATCTTGCGGTAGACGTCCAGCAAGCCCTCCTCGCCGCTGTGTGTGTTGTCGTCCGCCAGGGTCATGCGGATCTGGTGGGGGACGACGATGACATCCATCTCCTTGCGGCCCAGTCGCAGGATCTCCTTGGCCTCGCGCTCGTCAATGACGCCGAGCTGGTCCACGACGACCTCGCCGTCCTCGTTGACGATCCGGCTCAGCGAGAAGTACTCGTCATGGGTCTCCAGGCCCGGGGCGCCCTCGTCCTCGCGCCGCGTCAGCAGGCTCAGCAGCTCCTTCACGGGCATCCGCTTGCGCTGCCCGAAGGCCCGCAGGATCTCCTCGTCGGTCCCGGTGGGCGGGGTGTTGGGGTCGGTCGCGCCGTGTTCCAGGTAGTCCAGCGCCCGCAGCAGCGTGGTCACCGGGAACTTCCGCGCCTGGCCGATCTTCACGCCGATGACGCCGCTGGCCGCCGTGTCAATCTCGACCCACGCGCCGTCATTGGGGATGACCTGCGCCGAATACAGTACCCGTCCGGAGCTGTCAATGGCATCGCGGAAGTAGACCGACGGGGAGCGCGAGAGCTGGCTGATGACCACGCGCTCGGCCCCGTTCACCAGGAACGTGCCGCGCTCGGTCATCTGGGGGATCTCCCCCATGTAGACCTCGAACTCCTTGATCTCCCCGCTCTCCTTGTTCACCAGGCGCACCTTGGCGTACAGCGGCGCCTCGAAGGTGGCGTCGCGCTCGCGACACTCGGCCATGGAGCGCTTGGGTTCGCCGATGCGGTAGTCCAGGAACTCCAGGCTGATGTTGCCCGTGTAGTCCTCGATGGGGGAGAAGTTGTCGAACAACTCGCGCAGCCCATGCGCGATGAACCAATCATACGAGGACGTCTGGATCTCGATCAGGTACGGCAGCTCGATGATCTCGGGGGTCTTGCGGCGCGACTCGTAGATAACGCCGGGCATCCCTTGTGTCGTGGCCATATGCTGCGCGATGCCTCCTCTGCGGTATGCGGAACATGCCAGCCGGCGAACCCCTGGTGGAAAGCACAGGGGCCCGGCCTACGCGGGCAACAAAAAAGCCCCCACTTCTCGACGGCGGGTCCCTATCGAGAGTCGTGGAGTAGCCGAAGCTGTGTTGCCTTCAACCGGTAATCCCTTATACGACCTTCACGGCGTCCGGAATGTTTATTATGGCACAGCCAGCCGCCAGGGTCAAGGCCTTTGTGCGTTGTGAAGACCACTCCCCCGGCCTCACCTTTTCGAACACCTGTGCCCACACGACAGTTCCCACCGCCCCCCAGGCTGCCGTTGACTTCGCCTTCCCCCCTGATTATACTGGTCCTGTCGCGCCCGCCGCGGCCAGATCCCTTGGAGGTGAGCCGGATGCGCTCCGCCGTCATCATCGTCGGGTTGATTGTATTAGCTGTCGCCCCCACCCTCGCCGCTGATTCCATCGTCAGCGTCTGGGGCGCAGAGAACACCTCCAATACCGCCACGTCATCGTGGTACGGCAATGTGGGCCTGATCGCCACTCCCAGCGCCTTCACCCCCCCCGCCACCGCCACCTCGCTGGGCGTCCACTGGGTCAACCGCCATCCCGACGCCACCTGGATGGCCAACATCAACTTCGGCGTCACGGCCGAACTGGAGGTCGGCGGAGCCTGGATCCAGTCAGCGGGTGACGAGGAGGCGGAGAGCGACCACGACTCCTCCCAGACCATAATCAACGCCAAGTACCGCCTCAGCGTGGCCAAGTGGCTCGAGGAGCCCAACCTCCCGGACATGGCGGTCGGCTGCTTCGACATCGCCAACCAGATCAACCGCTCCATCTACCTGGTCCTCAGCAAGGGGTTCCGGTTCGACCCGACTGACGCCAACAGCCCCTGCATCAACCTGCACGCGGGCTGGGCTTCCAGCGACAGCGGTGAGGGCGCCATGGACGGCTTCTTCGGCGGCCTCGAGTTCAACGCGCTCAAGGACTGCCTGGTGCAGGCCGAGTACGATGGCGAGAACTTCAACGCCGACCTGCGTTACAACCTCACCAAGGGCCTGTCGCTCGAAGGCGGCATCCTGAACGAGGATCCGGGCTTCGGCCTCACCTACCGCTCGGAGTTCTAGACACAGGTCTCCCCCCATCCCATGACGAACACAGGGCGTGCCGCTTGCGGCACGCCCGTTCCGTGTGGAGCGCGGGCCTCCAGGCCCGCCGGCCGTGTCGTAGCCGTGGCCGTTCCCGGATCCCGGATCCCGATTCCCGCCCCCGGAGGCCTCCGCATGACCACCCACGAGCGCCTGACCCGCGTCTACAACCACGAAAGCCCCGACCGCCTGCCGATGCACGATGGCCCGTGGGCCAGCACCCTGGAGCGCTGGCACCGCGAGGGCCTGCCCGAGGGTGTCGGCCCGGCCGCCTTCTTCGGCTGGGACAACATCGCCGGCTACCAGGCCGACAACAGCCCCCGCTTCCCGGTCGAGACCCTCGAGCAGACCGACGAGTACCGCATCCACACGACGACCTGGGGCGCGACGATGCGCAACTGGACCCATCGCGGTAGCGTCCCGGAGTTCCTGGACTTCAAGATCAACGCCGAGTCATGGCCGGAGATCAAGCAGCGCATGACCCCCGGCCCGGACCGGGTCAACTGGAAACTGCTGGAGGAGCACTACCCGCAGTGGCGCGCCAGCGGAGCCTGGGTCCAGTTCGGCACCTGGTTCGGCTATGACGTGATGGCCAGTTGGGTGGTCGGCTACGACCGCACCCTCATCGCCCTAGCCGACAACCCGGAGTTCTGCCAGGACTTCATCAACACCTGCCTGGAGCTGGACCTCGCCCTGCTGGAGATGATGTGGGACCGCGGCTACCGGCCCGACTGCGTCCGCTGGCCCGACGACCTGGGCTACCGCAACGGCCTGCTCTTTTCCAAGGACATGTACCGCCGGATCGTCAAGCCGGCGATGAAGCGGATGATAGATTGGGCGCACGACCGGGGCGTGAAGACCCACCTGCACTCCTGCGGTAACGTGATGGAGCTGATCCCGGAGTTCGTGGAGATCGGCCTGGACGCGCTGAACCCCCTGGAGCAGAAGGCGGGCATGGACGCGCTGGCAATCAAGCGGGAGTACGGGGACCGGTTGGTGTTGGAGGGTGGCCTGGACGTGCGCAACTGGACCGACGGCGGCGCCGCCGAGCGCGAGATCGCCGAGAAGCTCCCGCTCCTCAAGCAGAACGGCGGCTACATCTTCCACTCCGACCACTCAGTCCCCGAGAACGTCAGCTTCGCAGACTTCTGCCGGGTGCAGGCGCTGGGGCGGTGGTATGGACGGTATGGAGGGGGGAGGTGTAGGCGGCCTTGGTGCTGAATAGGCGTTCACTCGCGTCCCCGGTTCGGGGCACCAAGTGCCCTCAGCCTGGGAGGACGCTCACGCCCCGTCTGTTGTTAAGGTGAGTGGGACTTCTGTCCCGCAACCGTGCTGCCGGGACTAGGAGAGTACAAGCGTGCCCATCAACGAAGTCTTCCCAAACCCGACCGTCAAACAGGTCTTCTTCCAGATCAGGTTCCCCAATCTGTTCTTCCTGGAGAGTAGAATCGGCGACCTACAGCAACAGGTCATGCAGGAATTCCCCGAGGCCACGCTGCTGCGTCAGCAGCACGTCGTGTTCGCCGACATCGCGGTGGAGCCACCTGAGTCCCCTCGCCTGCCGCCCGACGTTGATGGGCCTACAAGCAGGAAGATCTGGCAGTTCAACTCGCCGAAGGGCTACAAGCTTTCCGTCACGACCGACAGTCTCGCAATCACCTCCGAACACCACAAGACCTACGACAAGGACGACGCGAACAGGTTCCGCGACGTGATCCAACGCGTGCTCACGGCGTTTGCCGGGGTGGCCCCCGTCCCAGAGTACGCACGGGTTGGACTCAGGTACGTGGATCACTGCCCTATCATGGAGAAGACGAACGAGAGCTTTGAGGCCTACTACTCCACCTCGTTCCCTCTGACCCGTTTCAGCCTAGCGGATGCCGAGGAGATGAGTTTTGCCGCCATCGTGACCAGGGGGAGGCACCAACTCCGCTATGTTGAGGCGCTCCGTAAGGACAGCGACGCCGACAGCGGCTTCGTGCTCGTGCTGGACTTCGACGGGTTTGCCAAGGATGTCCCGTCTGGGGAATGCCTCACCGTCACCGACGAACTCCACACACTGATCGACGAGGCCTTCTCCGAGACGATCAAACAGCCTGTCTACGACTACATGCGGCGGGAGGGTGGGTAGGGTGCACGCTCACGACACCAGTCCCGATGATCCGACCGTCTCGTCTGAGACGACCGGAGAGCTGGGGGGGCAGCAGCCCATCAGGGCGGTGTGGGCACTGGGCCCGTACAGGATCACCGTCCGACTCGACGCGGAGGGTCGGCTCGTGGCCATTGAGGCGGTTGAAGTCGCTGCTGATTTCGTTGACGCGCGCCGCAAGACCCTCCCGCCCACCTTCCACGATGTGAGGGACCTTTATCAGGATGAGTAACGGGGGCTTCTACGAACCAGTCCCAGATGCCAACCTTCGGTTCGGAGATGTCCTGCTCGGGGTGCCTGCCCTCGAGCACGTGACAGAGCAGTTGAACCCGGACCCGGCGGAAGGGGACTTCTCTATCAGAGTGCGGAGGACGGCATTCTCAGTCGTCATGTCGCCGTGCTGCTCGATAGAGGAGGGGATCGTGTCCTTGGCCCCCCTCACACAGATCGATCAGAAACTCCTGTCGAACCCATTCCTTGTGGAGGACTTCACCAGAGTCAACCACCGGATGACCGCGGAACAAGCGGCGCCCCCGCAGCAGTGGGTACGGATGCCCGAGGAGGAGCGGGCGCGCAGAGAGTTGGCTGGCATGGCATACGCCTTCGTCGAGTATTTCGTCTATGCGCCGGCGGAGCAACTCCCGGCCTACGTCATGGCCGGGCGCGACCGGGTCCAGCATACAGTCCGGCACTACATGGTCGATTTCCGGGACATCTACAAGGTTCACTGCAGAGAAGTCCAGCGCAACCGGGACATCCCCAGCGCGCCGAAGGTCCTGCAGTTGTCGGTGCTTACGCGCAGGGACCTGCGCGATAAGTTGGGGGAGTACTACTGGCGTCCTCCGGACGAGGACCGCGTACTTCTCGAAGGCTAGTACCGCAGGATTGGCGTGCTGGGGGATGCCGCATGCCCAGGACCACCGTAACAGCCGAGTATCAAGTCACTATCCCCAAGGACGTGCGCGAGCGCGCCGGGCTGAAGCCTTGCGCCAAGCTCGACGTGACCGCCGCTCGCCACGTCATCCGCCTAGTGCGCGTCCCGACTCTGGAGAGACTGCGCGGCATCGCGCGCGGCCAACGGCAGCGGCCTGCGCGACAAGCAGGACCGCCCCTGACTCACTTGCCTTCCACCCACACCGAACTCGACCATGCAGCCTGCCCATTCGACAGGCTGACCCTCAGGTAGCGCCAGCTCCGCCCCGGCGGCACTCCCGCTCTGCTCCCCAGGACCCAAGCCTCGCACGCATCTCCCGCGTGGAGGTGCTGGCGAGGTGCTGCCGCAGCCACTGACGAACCTGCCCCCGGAGGCGCGCGGCATGAGCCGACCCCTGCTTGCCCTTGCTGCCGTTCTCGCCGCCAGCCTCGCCCACCTGCCGGCGGCCGTTGCCGCGCCGACACAGCCCGCCATCCCAGGAGCCACGGTGAGAGACCTACGCCTGCTGCTGCCCCCCGTGATCGCTGCCGTCCCCGGACGCGAGTGCAACCTGTACTTCGACAACCTCGTCCTCGCCCCGCGCGGCGTCGCCGCCCTGCTCGAGGTGGACGTGGCCTGCGACAAGGGCCAACAGCAGCAGGAGCGCTTCACCTGGACCCCGACGCCGGACGAGGTCGGTGACTTCCCGCTGTCCATCACGTTCACAGGGCCCGACGACCGCGTCTGGGCCGAAGGTAGGACCACGATCCGGGTGTTCCCGGCCGATGCCGGCCGGGGCCAGGCCATCACACTGCTCATCGTGGCTGCCAGCGATGCTCACTTCAACATCTACCCGGCCGAGTTGCTTGAGCTGTGCGCCGGCGAGGGCAACCCGACGCTAACCGAGGTCGGCAGCTTCGCCCCGAATCCCGCGCTGCCGCGCGTCCGGCACGAGGGCTATGGCGGCTGGGCTGCCGCCACCTTCCTGACCAAGTGGGGCCCGGAGGTCTGGGAAGCCCCGGGCCGTCGCGGGCGCAGCCCGTTCCTCTTCGAGGAGAATGGCAAGCCTACACTGAACTTCCAGAGGTACTGCGACGAGAACAACGGCGGCCAGGGCCCCGACTTCATACTCATCTCTCTGGGGGGCAATGACCACTTCGCCGCCAAGGACGACACGATTGAGGCCAGTTGCGACCGATACGAGGCGAACATGGAGGCCCTGATCGCCGAGTTCCGCCGCGTGCGCCCCGACACCAGGATCGGCCTCCTCACCATGATGCCGCCCACGGCGAGCCAGGATGGCTTCGGCGCCAACTATGGCTGTGGACAGACCCGCTGGCAGTACCGCAAGAACCAGCACCGAGTGGTCGAGCGCATGTACGCTCGCTGGGGGAATCGAGAGGCCCAGCACATCACGATCGTGCCCGGCTTCACAAACCTGGACACCGTCCACGGCTACCCAACCGTGCTCTCCCCCGCCAATGCCCGCTCCGACGTCCGGATCAGCCGTGGCTCCAACGGCCTGCATGAGAACGCCGGGGGCTACAAGCAACTGGCCGACACGATCTACTGCTGGCTCAAGGGGCAGTTGGCACGGTAGCGGGCCCTGGGAGCAGCAGGGACTTCACTGCAGGTCTCTGCGCCCCCGGGGGGAACAGACCTCGTGCCTCACCCATGCCTTTGCCGTCCCCAACACCCAATCCCCACCCCCCGAGGTGCCTCGCCATGTTCATTGACATCCATGTCCATACCCGCTACTTCCCGGGCCCCGAGCGGCTTTCGGGGGGCACATATGCCACGCCGCAGCAGCTCATGGACATGCTCAAGCCCCACAAGGTGCGCCATGCTGTGATCCTGCCGGGTGTGAACCCCGAGTGCTCCTACATCCCCCAGAGCCTCGGCGAGGTCATCCGCATCGTTGAGGAGTCCGAGGGCTTCTTCATCCCCTTCATGAACGTGGACCCGCGCGCGGTCGGCAACTCCGCGACGGCCAACCTGGGGCACCTCATGGACTTCTGGATGGCCCGGGGCTGCAAGGGCATCGGTGAGGTCTGCGCCAGCCTGCCCTTCGATGACCCCCGCATGGAGAACCTCTTCGCCCACGCCCAGGAGCGCAAGCTGCCGATCACCTTCCACCTGGCCCCCGAGCCCATCGGCTACTACGGCATCGTGGACAGCCTCGGCCTGCCGGGCCTGGAGGGTGCCCTCAAGAGGTTCCCCAACCTGCTCTTCTTCGGCCACTCCCAGCCGTTCTGGGCTGAGATCAGCGGCGACCTGACCGAGGACCTCCGCAACACATACCCCAAGGGCTCCGTGGCCCCCGGCGGGGCCGTGGTGCGGCTCTTCCGCGAGTACCCGAACCTCTACGGCGACCTCTCCCCCGCCGCCGGCAGCGGCTTCAACGCCATCGCCCGCGACCCGGAGTTCGGCTTCGCCTTCATGGACGAGTTCCAGGACCGCCTGCTGTTCGGCACGGACATCTGCGACCCGCGCAACGAGCTGACGCTGATCGGCTACCTCAACGACGCAGTGGCGAACGGGAAGCTCAGCCGCGAGGCGTACGAGAAGATCGGCTGGAAGAACGCCGAGAGGGTACTGGGGCTCTAGCCATGGAACCGACCTACTTCATTGACACGCACGTCCACGTGCGCGCCCATGTCTCGCCCGAGCGCCTCAGCGGCGGGACCTATCCCTCCCCCGAGCGCGCCATGGAGGTGCTCAAGCCTCTGGGGGTCCGCCGGGCGGTCATCCTGCCGGGCGTCCACGCCGACGGCGTCCACGATGTCCAGGGCAATGGCGAGATTCTGGACATCTGCAGCCGCTACCCGGACTTCTTCATCCCCTTCATGAACCTCGCGCCCACGCAACTGACCAACCGCCCGGACGCGAACCTGGGGCACCTGATGCGCTTCTACAAGCAGCACGGTTGCCGGGGCATCGGTGAGATGTCCTGCAATGTGCCGCTGGATGACCCGCAGTTGCTGAACCTGTTCCACCACGCGGAGGAGAACGACCTGCCCCTGCTGTTCCACATCGGCTTTCAGAAGGGCGGCTGCTATGGCCTCATAGACCGCCTGGGGCTGCCGCTGCTGGAGAACGCCCTGCGCCAGTTCCCCGGCCTGCGCTTCATCGGCCACTCCCAGCCCTTCTGGGCCGAGATCAGTGGGGACGTGACCGAGGAGACGCGGCGCGGCTACCCGAAGGGCCCCGTGGCGCCCGGCGGCCGCGTCGTGGAACTGTTCCGCACCTACCCGAACCTGTACGCCGACCTCTCCCCCGCCACCGGCGGTAGTGGCTTCAACGCCATTCGTCGCGATCCTGACTTCGGCTACGCCTTCCTCGAGGAGTTCCAGGACCGCCTGCTGTTCGCGACCGACCTCGCCAACCCGAACACGTCCGAGGACATGGCCCTGGCGCCCTACCTACATGAGGCCGCCAGAGGCGGCAGGATCAGCCGGGAAGCCTACGAGAAGATCGCCCATGGCAACGCCGAGCGGCTGCTCGGGCTCTGACGCGCCTGGCTACTGCAGAGCCGCGGTGATCATGGGCCAGAGCTTCGCCCAGCTCTTGTCCATGCGCGCGACCATGTCGAAGACATACTCGGCGTGCAGGCCCTGGGACATGACGTTCACGTTCCACTGGATCACGACTTCCCCGTCGTCGTCAATGTAGCCGGCGAAGAACCAACTGTCCCTGCTGGCCTCATTGATCGCCTTCATCACGGCTGCGCTCTTCTCCGCGGGCACCTTGATACCGGTGAAAACTTGCGCCGTTACGGCACGCTCCACGACCCTTCCGCTTTCGGTCTTGTGCACCGACTGGGTGTCTACGGTGATGGCGTAGTTGGGCGCCGGGTCGCCCTTCATGTCGTAGACCAGCACCAGGTCGTCGTTCTCGAGGACCTTCTCCCGGGCCGTGAGTTGGTGTGCCTCCTTCAGGTACTGCTCGATGACGCGTTCCATCGAGCTCTCGTCCTGGGTCACGGTGAGCACGTCACCGTCGGCCCAGCAGACTCCACCCACGCAGGTTGTCCATAGGCCAACAACCAGTGCGACCCAGACGATGCTCCAAGCGTTGCGCATGTTGCGCCTCCCGACAACAAGAATGCACTGCACGAACCGCAGGCGACATCGGTCCAGCGCCGCGGCGCCCGGTGGTCAACTGGCCCACCCCTTCAGCCGGTACATGACCAGCCCCACATACTCCCTGATCGCCGCCGTGGAGTCCACCAGTTGGTCGGCCTGCGGCACCCAGCCGAACAGGTTGGCCCCGCCCCGGTGGTTGCGGAAGTCCACGGCGTACGGCGTGGCCTCCATACCCACCTTCCGCAGGCAGCCGAGCGACCGGCGCATGTGGAAGGCGGTCGTGATCACCACCACCGACTGCCCCCCGATCTGCTCCAGGATGCGCTTGCTCTCGATCGCGTTCTCGCGCGTGTTCCGCGACGCGTCGTCCACGTAGATCCGCTCAGGCTCAATGCCGAGCCGGATGGCCTCGCCTTTGAGCAGCGAGGCCTCCGTCTTGGCGTGGTCCACGAGGCTGGCCGTGCCCCCCGAGAAGATGATCTTGGCCTGCGGGAGGCGCCGCGCGAGCAGGACGGCGTACATGAAGCGGTCGGAGGACGGACCATATTCCAACCGCCCCGGCTCAGACCGCACCAGGTCCAGCGCGCCGCCCAGCACGATGATGACGTCCGCGGTAGCCGGCTCCGGGGCGTTGGTGAAGGGCCGTTCGAGCGGCAGCAGCAGCACGTCGGTCCCCCACGGGCAACTGCAGAACCAGAGCACGACGACTGCGGCCCAGAACAGCCGCCAGGCGGGCTTGGGCCGCCGCCGGCTCCGCAGCCAGAACACCACTAACCCCAGCAAAGCCAGGGTCAGCGGGAAGATCAGATAGCCCAGCAGCTTCGACAAGACAAAGAACATGAGTACCACCATTCCGGCTAGTAATCGGCCGAGGCTGCAGATGCGGTCTCAGATGCGGGTGTGGGTGCGGGTGCCACTGCCAGCCCCGCTGGCAGTGCTTCACAGGCCCAGGCACGGCCAGGAAGCCTGGCCGTGGCACCCGATGCCCGAGCCCCCGGCCCCCGGGTCGGGCCGCTAGCGCATCAGCCCCTCGATCGCCTGCGCGCACTGCTGTCGGACCCGGTACACAGCCTCGGGGTCGGGCAGGATCTTCGTCGAGTACCGTCCGCCCGCATTCGGGATTTCCACCAGCTTCTCCGCCGCCGCCAGAGCGGCCTTGGCGGCGGCCACAGCCTCCCGCGTGGGGCGGCGTGTCCCCACGCCGCCATCTGCGGGCGTGGGGACACGCCCGCCCACGCGCTCCACCAGGTCCCGCAGCAGCCACAGATACTCATAGTCCTCCATCCCCTCCCGCGCCTGCTCCAGCCGCGCCGAGCTGACCGCTCCGTCATGCCCGATGGGCTTGCCCGGATAGGCCAGGAAGCCATCGCCACACGGATAGCGGACGCAGTCAATCTTCCCCGGCGTGCCGCTCTGCTTGATGAAGCTGTGCCAGCCGAACTCGTAGGGGTCATACGTCAGCCAGTCTATCCCCCAGAACTCGTAGGCCCTGGCGCCGTACTTGAAGGCATAGTGGGGCAGCAGCCGCTCCACACCGCAATAGGGCGTGTCGGTGCACATCTGTCCGTCGGTGGTCCACCAGATCGTGTCCCCGGCGGCCTGCAGCTTCCTCATCTTCTCCACCGAGAAGCAGCCATAGTGCCCCACGCCCCACACGTTCAGGTATCCGCCCTCCCATGCGGGCTGCTCGTGCCAGTTGCTGACGTAGATGCGGATGGCCGGGTCCACCTCGTGGACCATGTCACACAGGGCCTTCATCTGTGCCCGGATCTCGGGCTGGCTGTCATAGGGCTCGTCGGACATGTACAGGACGATGCGGTCCGCCCAGCCCTTCGCCTTCACATGGTCCCAGTAGGCCTTCAGCACAGCCTGGTAGGCCCGCTTGTACTCGGGCCGCAGTCTGCCGCGGTCCACACCCTCGAAGGGGTATTGGCCCTCGTAGGGCTGCTCGCCGAACTTCGCGTACGGCGGGTGCCCCCAGCCGAAGCCGTAGAAGACGCCCGGCGTGTAGCTGTGCGGCAGCTTGAGCACATCAAAGTAGTACGCGGCCGCCTTGTCGTACTCGGTGAAGTCGGCCACGACCTGGCCGTCCTTGTACCCCAGTCTGGGCTCGGGATGGACGCGGTCGGGGCAGACGCGCCGGTCGGCCATGAACTGCCAGAAGTCCTGCTGCGTCTCCTGCTGCGTCTTCCCCTCGCGCCGCCACATGCCCCCGCCCTGTCGGCAGTCGTAGATCGCCGCGAGGTGCCCCTGATCCGGTAGCGCGAACCGGCGCACCTGCAGCGCCACCTGCCCCTGCCACAGCGTCCTGTCGCCCTGGACGAGCTTCACGGCGCCGCTGTAGGCTCCCGGCGTCGCCTCCGCCGGGGCCCGGTACGTGACCCACACCGGCTGCGTCTGGTTCGGCGCCGCGTCAAACGCACGGTCCGGCAGCAGCGGATCGGGCCACATCCCCGCAAAGCCATCTGACCCGCCCGTGCCACCGGGCAGACGCCGCTGCCAGTCCTCCAGCTTGCTGCTGTAGTAGCCGCCCGCGTGGTCTATGGGTACGTAGCCGACCACGTTCACAGTCGGCGCGGGCAGCCTCTTGCCGCCCGGCCCCACCGGCGCGCCGGCCACCAGACGCACCTGCGAGAGCGCCTGGTCCGAGCGGATCGCGAGTTGCAGCGGCTCGCACTCATTCCGCGCCAGCGACACCTGTAGGGCGGCAGCCTGCTGTGTGGCGGCAGCCTGCTGTGTGGGAGCGGTCACCGACCGCGAACCGCCCGGGTTCACATCATGCCTGAACACCTTGACCACCGCCGGCACCGGCCACACCTCAAGCCCCCTGGCCGGTCGGCCCTGCAACGGGCCCAGCTCGCCCCGTTGCGTCTCCACGAGCAGCACACCGTCGTGCCATGCCGTCCCGGTAGCGTTCATCGTCAGGTGCAGTTGGAAGATGCGGCAATCGGCGGGCATCGTGAACACCCCGGCGAGTTGCGTCCAGCCGGTCGTGCCGGAGATCGCCGGCCCCGCGCTCGTGTAGGGGTTGTCCTTGGACAGTTCCCCCGCTGCGGTGCGCTTGTGGGCGTGGAGTTGCAGGCTGCCCTTGAGGTCCTCACATTTGAGCCACGCCGAGTACAGATACGTCCGACCCGGCTCGACGGGCACATCCTGCCGCCAGCCGGTCCAGGCGGGCTTGGCGTCGTGCGGCACGTGGATCTTGACGCACCGCTTGCCGACCAACCCCGGCGTGTCGAAGCCGAGCATGGCTCCGGCCGGCTTCTCTCCCTCCGCCCCGCCAGGCCAGGCGTCCGGCAGCTTGTCCCCCTGCTCGAAGCTCCCGTTTCTGGCGAGGTTCACGGGACTGTCGAGCAGCCTGTCGAGGGACAGCACCGACCCCGGCGGCTCGGCGGAGCGCATGCCGCCAAGCACCAGGTAGTACGTCACGATGCTGCGCGGCGGCAGGTCCGCCTGGAAGACGAGCAGGCCCCCCAGTACCCCGCGCGGCAGCTCCCGCTCGCCCTGCATGATGGTGCGCCCGGAGACAGCACCGCTGAGCGTGCCACGCGGGACCAGCCCGCCCGTGTCCACGGCCACCATTACCCGACGGGGCTCCGCGGCCCAGTTGAACACGCGGATCGGAGCGCGCTGCTGCCACCCGCGCTTCCAGGTGGGTGGCTCGTCAATCTCCCTCAGCGGCAGCTTCTCGACCAGCCCGACCGTCGCCGTCAGCGTCGGCCGGGCGTCCGTTTCCAGCGTCACATCGTCGAACCATGCCGTGCCGGTGCCATACAGCACCGTGCCCAGGTCGGCGAGGTTCGCGCCCTCGGGGGCGGTGAACTCCGCCCGTACCTGCTTCCAGTCATATGTCCCCGCCCCGCCGTTGAGCATCGGCGAGATCATCATGGACTGGGTCGAGTTGCCGACGTGGATATACCAGCCGGCATTGCCCACCACGTCCTGCGCCTTGACCCACGCGGTCATGGTGTACTTGCCGCCGGGGATGAGGTGCAGGCCGCTCTGTCGCGTGGCGATCCACGTGGACGGCGCCCCCGCCGCCACGACGGTCCTCAGGCACCGCTGGCCCGAATGGGGGTTCTCTGTCACCCATGAAGCCTGGTGCTGGCTGTCAGCGGCGTCATGGCGCCACCCGCTCGGCGTGTCCCCCGAGCCGGCCTCGACACCGGGGTTGCGCACGCCGCTGCCGGCGTTCAGGAAGTCGGGGACAGCCCATGCCGCGGGGTTGTCGAAGTAGACGGTGTAGGTGGCTTCCCCTCCGGCGGGCACATCCGTGGCGAAGAACAGGCTCCCACCGGCGGGCACAGGCCCCCGCTTCACGATCTGCCCCGCGGCGTCCTGCACGGTGTACAAATACTCCGTGCCGGCCTCGTTGCACACGCGCAGGGCGTCCACGGTCGCCCCAGCCAGCGGGACTTGCCCCGCGCCCGTGCCGACCTTCAGCTCCACCAGCTCGCCCGGCAGGAGCTGCGCTCCCGTGTTGCGCACCTGCACGGCAATCCGCTGCCGCCACACCCCACCGTTGCCGATGCAGAGGGACGACTGCCAGTCCGCCGCCAGCCCCGCCGTCGCCCAGATCACGGCCCACGCCACGAGCATCTTCCGCATTCCGGTCACCTGCCTACCGAAGCGAGTTAGCCGGCGAAGTCACCTTCGCCGGCCAGAGCCCCCGCGCCTGCTCATGGGTGTCTCTACAGCGCCCCCCCCACCACCTCACACACCCGCTCGATCTGCTCGTCGGTCAGCTCGGGGTACATCGGCAACTGGATGACCTCCTGGGCGCACTGCATCGTGACCGGCAGGTTCACCTGGCCCAGGCCCCACTGCTCCCCGGCCGGGTGGGTGTGCGGGGGCTGTTTGTAGTGCGTCGCGAAGCCGATGCCCGCTGCCTGCAGCGCCGCGGCAACCTGGTCCCGCTTGGGCGTGCGCAGCGTGTACAGGTGGTACACATGCTCCGCCTGCGGGGCCTCAAACGGCAAGACCACGTCGAGCTTGCCCAGCAACTCGTTGTAGCGCGCCGCCACCCGCCGCCGGGCCTCGTTCCACTGCTTCAGGCGCTTGAACTTCACATTCAGGACCGCCGCCTGGACCTCGTCGAGGCGCGAGTTGTACCCGACCTCGCTGAACACGCCGCGTTCGGCCTGTCCGTGGTCGCGCAGGGCCCGCACGCGCTTGGCGACGTCGTCGCTCTTGGTGGTGATCATCCCGCCGTCGCCGTAGCCGGCGAGGTTCTTGCTCATGTAGAAGCTGAAGGCCGCCGCATCGCCCAGCGAGCCGACGCGCTCGCCCTTCCACCGGGCGCCATGGGCCTGGCAGGCATCCTCGATGATCCGCAGCCGCCGCGGCTCGCACAGGTCCACGATCTCGTCCATGTTGCACGGGTGGCCGAAGATGTGAACGGGGATGACGGCGCGGGTACGGTGGTTGATGGCTGCCGCGAGGGCCCTGGTGTCCATGCAATAGGTCTGCGGGTCAATGTCCACCACGACAGGCGTGGCCCCGACATGGGCGATGGCCTCGATGGTGGCCATGAAGGTCCACGACACGGTGATGACTTCATCGCCGCGCCCGATGTCCAGGGCGCGCAGCGACAGCGACAGGGCCTCGGTGCCATTGGCCACGCCGATGGCATGCTTGACGCCGCAGAAGTCGGCGAAGTCCCCTTCGAGCTGCTGGACATTGGGCCCCAGGAAGAGCTGCATGCTTTCGAGCGCCGTGCCGATGGCGGCGTTGACCTCCTGGCGCAGGCTCTTGTACTGGGTCTTCAGGTCAATCAGGGGTATGGGGGCAAGTTGGCTCACGGGGCACCTACTCACGGTTCAAGGCACGCCTGCCAGAGGCGTTTGCTATTAGAGTGTGCATACGGAGGGAAGTTGCGTAGGGATACGGATGGGACGGACCTTCCTCGCCATGTAGACTATGGTTGGTTGTTCAGGCGACTCTGCGAGCGAACCAATAGGGAGGGGAACGTCCATGGCAGAGAGCAAGAAGTTCAAGGGCAGAGTGTGGAAGACAACGGACGGTGGCGTCAAGCAGGCGTGGCTGGTGGTACGGGAGGATCCACGCGAGGCCATGCTGGTGGTACTGTGGAGCGGCATGGGCAGTATCGGCAATGCCGAGATCGTGGCGGGCCGACAGTGGGTGGATAGACGGTACAACGACGACGAGCAGGCGGAGATCACGGGTACCGCGTACTCAGACGGCCAACGAGACTACATTGTGGTCCCGACATAGGAGGAGGGCTGAGCATGTACAGACGATACGGGTTGCTCCTCGTCGCGGTCCTGTGCGTGGTGTCTACGGCGGCGCTCGCGCAGCCACAGAGCGTCCCTCAACCTCCCCGCCCGGGCATCGTGGTTGGCGCCCCGGCGGTGTATGACTACGAGGCGATGCGCGTCAGCCTCGAAAGCCTGGTGGCCGAACTGGCAGCCGCCAAGCCCCTGCTCAACATTCAGGACATCCACGAGGCGCTGGGGGGACGCCAGGCCAGCACAGCCCAGGAGCGCTACGACAGCTTCCGGCTGACGGGGCCCGACGTCGGAGGAGGCAAGGCCGCGGACGTCACCGCACCGACACTGTCTGCGGCCGGGGAGGTGCAGAAGGCAACCACCCCGGACACGACGGAGAAGATGCGCTTTGGCGGCCACGATCTGCTGGCGCAGCAGTTGGAGCTGAGCTACCGCATCGCCAACCTGCGCCTGCTGCTGGACGAGTCGGACAGTGACCGGTTCCAGGTCCTGCGGGTCACGGACAAGAACGGCAACCAGACGGCGCTCGCGTGTCGTCTGCGGCGCAAGGCGGTTCTGGGCTTCCAGGTCAGCATAGACAACCCGCTACCGGAGGCGGTGGCCAATGTCGAGTTCACGGTCAGCGCCAAGCCACCGGCCACAACCACGGAAGTGCCCGGACCTCGCCTGGCCGTCATTCGCATCTTCCCCGAGGACAAGACCTACAATGCCTCGATGCTGACCAGCAAGACCAGCGACTTCGGTCTCGGCGCAGCGGTGAACCTGATCGGCTTTGGCGCGCTCTTCGGCAACCGCAACAGCGCGCTGTACCTGGTGCGTGACACCGATACGGTGGCCCTACTCAAGCCGCCAACCGCGGAGGGCACAGTCAGCTTCGGATGGCAGTTCCGTCCGGTTCTGGGGCGGAAGAGCATCGTGCCGGGGAAGCGTGATGTCTACGTGGCGTTGGCCCTGCCGGCAACACAGGAAGACGACTGCGAGTTGCAGGTCAGCGCCAAGGTCTCATGGCAGCGCTTCAACCCCAAGAAGAAGACCGTCGGCGACTACATGCTCAACGACCGCCTGGACGCGTTGCCCGACAAGGCCGTCGTCGCCGTGCCCTCCTCCCAGGAGATGCGCAAGCGACGATCGCCGTTGTGCAGCGGAGCAACAGTCACAGCAGCCGGCGCCGATAGGGCCATGGTAGTCCTGGACACTGCGGACCTCGACCAGAATACGTCCGTCGTGATCGGGGCACGCACGGTGCGGGAGCCCGACCTCATCCGCACCGGGTACCACCGCCTCGCCTTCTCGGCCTCGGTGGACGAACTGGCCGCCAATCCCGTCGGCTTGGCGTCTCCCTATGGCTATGTGAATCCCGTCTATGAGTACAAGCGCGGCGATGGCGATCCCGAGCCCCCCAACTACCAGTTGAGTGCGGCGGCCAAGGTCTATCCCGTTGATGCCACCAACACCCGCGTGGAGCTGACAGTGAAGCCGAAGACCAGGTTCTGGGACAGTTCAGAGATCGGCTATCCCTGGTACGCAAAGCTGGGTTCCACCTACTACGCCTTCGCCCGGCTGAACGCCAATGCGTGCGCCGAACAAGCGCAACTGAGCCTGACCTGCGAAACCAAGGCGTTGCGCGATGCCCGCGTGCTCGAGGTGGGACGCCTGTGCGTGGGCGACGTCTGCCGGATCACATGCGACGTACCACCTCCTTCGGCGTGGGAGCCCCGTCCCCTGGGTATAGACAGCGTGACACCCGTGGGCGAGGATGAGCAGAAGCGTCAGGTGTACGCTGTGGTCGGCGGCGGCCTTCAGCAGGATCCCAGGAGGCCGTTGCGCATCTCCATGGGCGGGGAGCAGGTGACCCAGATCACGCCGGTCAGCGCCTCACTGATGCATATCGCTGTCCCCAAGGAGACCGCCGGGCGCGCCGACAAGCTCGTCGTGTACCGCGAGGGGGAGACGCCGGTCATCTTCTCACTGACCAAGCCGGCGAAGAAGCCAGCCCTGACGGTGGGACAAGCCGGCATGATGATCCTGGAGAAGACAGACAAGCTTGATCCGGCCGACATCGCGACGGTGACGTTCGGAGAGAAAGCCCTGAAGGTCTCCAAGGACGTCAAGGACGGTAAGGATGTGTACTCCCTGTACCCGGTGGAGTTGCTGACTGCGAAGGAAGGAACGGTCACGCTCCTCGTGACCACGAAGACGGGCAAGGTCGCGGAGCTGAAGCTGGAGGTCGGCAAGTAGACGGTGTGCCGAGCTGCAGCGACCTCGGGCGCCCGGCCACAGTGGCCGGGCGCCTGTGATTCCGCCGGGGCCCGCCTAGATCGGGAACTTGATGTTCGCCGAGACGCCGACGCCCGGCACCGTCCTCAGCGAGTTCTTGGTGCTGATGGGCAGCAGGCCGCGCGCGCGGACCGTGCCCAGGAGGTTCAGCTCCACCTCGCCGACCGCCCGCACCTTGTCCACCTGCGCCTTGGGGCCCATCACCTGCGCGGCCCCCACTGCCGTGCCCTTGCCGCCCCCCAGCCGCATGATCGGCACCACCTTCGTGTACCCCTCCACCGCCGCATCATGCTGGGCCAGGGCGCTATTGATCGCCTTGTTGATCTGCCCGGAGAAGTGCTCGACCACCCACCCGATGCCGAAGATCTTCACCAGATCGCCGATGCTGCCACCCAGGTCCAGGGCTTGCACGGGGTTCGGCGCCGTGCCGACGCCGAGCAGGAAGGCCCACATCAGCAGCATCACCGCCAGCCACGTCCACTTGTTGCGCTTCATCATGCTCATCGCCCCTTCCCTAGAGTCTCAGGTCGCCCAGCCCGGTCACGCCGACGCCCTGGACGCGGTCGAGCTGCTTGCCTGGTGTCTTGGTGGAGATCGGCACGTAGATGTCGATCTCGAGGAACTTCCGGAAGTCGATGCTGAACTGCGCCACGGCCTGGGTGCGTTCCACCCGGCTCTCGGGGCCGTTCACGCGGGCCACGCCCAGGCGCGTCCCCTCCAGTAGGCTCAGGATGGGCACGATTCTGTCCTCATACGGCTCGGACGGCTGCCACGTGCTCTCGGTAGTCGTCGCGGCCTCGCGCGGGCCGCCGAGGGCCTCGCGCAGGTTGCCGGCCCAGCGCTCAGCCAGAGCCTGCTGGCCTTCCTGCAGGACGCGGGCGTCCTCGATGGTCACCGTCACCAGGGAGACCTCGCGCCCTGATATGACATACGCCCCCTGGCTGGTCTGCACGAGGACATCGGCCGCGCGGAGGCCGGCGCGGATCTGCCGGTTGATCCGGTCCGCGACGATCACGGCCCGCTCGTAGCCGCTCACGTCGCCGGACGCCACCGCCAGGACGGCCACCTCCCTGTCCGCCACGGTCACTCGGCCGCCATCGAGCCCCGACACCGATACTGCCTCGACCCGGGCCTCGGGCTGCTCCGCGGCGCAGACCGCGGCCGGGTGGAGCGCCGGCGCCCCGCCCCCCACCAGCCGCCCCAGGCCGAACATGCCCACGCAGGCCAGCACTAACGCCAGGCCCGGCGCCATACGACGTCTGAGGGTCTGAACTGCCATCTTGTCCCTCCTTCATGAACGGATTCCACGCTCATCCGGGGACGGCACGAGAGCCGCATCAAGGCATTGACTCCCGCCCCCGCCTTGTGTATGATGTTGCTCCGTTGCCGGGTGGTGTAATGGTAACACAGCTGACTCTGGATCAGCCATTCAAGGTTCGAGTCCTTGCCCGGCAGCCAACCAAGCGTTTCTTTCAGGCCGCTGCAGTTGCAGCGGCTTTTCGCATGGGTCGGGACGAAGAGGGGGGCGACCCGCATGACGGGGGCTTCCGCCCCCGCCTAGACTGAGTCGCGCCTCCGGCGCTCCCACCGCCCCCACAGCCCAGTCCCCCCATCGCGCCCCCGCACGCCGTGTCCCGAATCCCGGGTCCCGAATCCCGAACCCGCCCTACCCTTCCCCCCGTGCGCGTAGCTGTCCGCAGGCGGCGTCTATGTCACCACCCTTGCTGTGGCGGAGGCTCACATTCAGCCCGTGCCGCCGACAGGCTTGTACGAAGGCACTCACTCGCGGATAGGCCGGCGGCTTGAATCGAGCGTGGGATACCTCGTTGAAAGGGATCACGTTCAGATGGTGCGGCAGGCCCTTGAGGAGTTTGCCCAGGCGCTCGGCATCATCAAACGAGTCATTGACACTCTCGATGAGCACGTAGGCGAAGGTCACCGGGCGGCCGCCATGGGCCTCGGAGAAGTGGCGGCAGGCCTCCAACAACTGCGCCAGCGTGTACCGCGCCGTCCCGGGCATCAGCTCCCGCCGCTGTTCGTCGCTGCCGGCGTTCAGTGACACCGCCAGCTCCGTGGCCGGCCCTTCATCGGCATAGCGATGGATGCCCGGTACGATGCCCGAGGTGGAGATGGTCAGCCGCCGGGGTGACATGCCGAAGGCCTCGGGCAGGATCAGCCGCCGCACGGCCTTCACGACGTTGGCGTAGTTGTGGAACGGCTCGCCCATGCCCATGAAGACGACATTGCGCACGCGCTCGCCCAGGCTGTTGATCGTGACGACCTGCTGGATGATCTCCCCCGCCGTCAGACTCCGCTGCAGCTTGAGCTGCCCCGTGGCACAGAAGGCGCACTTGACGGCGCACCCGACCTGGCTGGACACGCACGCGGTGTAGCTGCCGTCCATGCTGATGCGCACGCACTCGACTGTCTGGCCGTCGGCCAGCTCCAGCAGGAGCTTGGTGGTCTCCTCGCTCTGCGACACGGCACCGGGCACGAGCGGGCCGCAGCGGAAGGCCGTCTCCAGTTGCGCGCGCAGGTCGCGCGGCAGGTCAGTCATGTCGGCGAAGCTGGCGGCGCTGCGCTGGTAGGCCCAGGCGAAGATCTGGCCGGCGCGATAGGCAGGCTGCCGTCGCTCCTTGAGCCAGGCAGTCAGCCCGTCCAGTTCGAGTTCATAGAGCAGGGGTAGACGCTGCGGTGTAGTCATGGGGGGCTTTCGCAAAATTACTATTGACAGTAGTACGAATAACTGTCTATACTATGGACGTTAGTAGGCCGCGCGTAGCGCGCACTGGAGGTAGTCTAATATGCTTTCACGGATTGCGCAAACGATCTTGGTGGTCATCGTGGCTGCCGGGCCGCTCTTCGCGCAGACTCCGCTGCGCATGTGGTACCGTGGCGGCTTCGAGGGCTGGACCGAACTGCGGCGTGATCCCGCTCCCGGTTGGTACTACACACCCTCCCAGAACTCTGCCTATCCGCTGAACGAGTCGGCGTATGGCCAGCCGGTGCCATGCGCCAAGTGCGGCCACACACACTACCCGGGGCAGGACGTGTGCCCGTACTGTGGCGACCGTTGTGCGGCCGGGGGCAACGACCTGGATCCCGACACCGTCTACACCCAGCGCCGCCTGCCGGGGCAGTACTGGTATGAGAAGCAGCCGCACTACCGCTTCAGCGCCCCGATGCGCCTGCGCGGCACGTACCTGAAGTACAAGTGGCCCTACGACTAGGGCCGCATGTCGCCGGGGGGAACCCGGTTCGGTCTGTCCGCAGCCAGTGCCGCGATGCTCCGCGGTGATGAAAGGAGAAGTGATGGAGATGTTTGCACGCTGTCTACCCGTAATGCTGGTGATTGCGGTGGTGGGGACGGTCCTGCTGGGGCCCGCGGCAACCCCGGCCGCCGCGGACAGGAACCACACTGGCGAGGTCATCGCGGGGATGATCATCGGCGGCCTCATCGGCGCCGCGCTGGCTGATGACGATCACGGCCCACGCCACTGCGGCCCGCCCCCGGGCGATCCGTACCGGCGCTACGATCCCCCGCCGCGCGGCCAGTGGGTGCCGCCGGGCCGCGCCTACAACGAAGGCTACCACGACGGCTGGTACGATGGCCGCGACGTGGGCCGCCACGAAGGCTACAGCCGGGGTTATGACCGAGGCTACGGCAGCGGCTACGGCGACGGGCGCCATGACCAGTACCGCGCTGATCGCGGCTATGCCTACGGCCCCTGGTCCGGAGGCCCTTGCTGGCGCTGACAACGCAGTCTCTCCCCTGAGCCACCGCACCCCGGGCTACCCCCGGGGTGTGGTGGTTCTGGTTGAGCCCCTTTCCTCCGTGCTGCAGGTCCTCCGTCCTCGCCGCCGAACCTCTCCCCCATTCCAGTCCCCGGAGGATCACCCATGGCCAAACTCAGAGTCGGTTTCGTCGGCGCCGGCGGCATCGCCCGTGGCGCTCACTTGCCTGCCTACCAGGCACTCAGCAACGAGTGTGAAGTCGTCGCCGCCGCGGATGTCGCGCCGCAGGTCCTGGAGACCTTCGCCGGTGCCGCAGGCCTGGACGCCAAGCACTGCTACTCCGACTACCGCGACATGCTCGCCAAAGAGAAGCTGGACATGGTCTCGATCTGCACGCCGAACTCGTGGCACTGCCAGCCGACGCTGGATGCCTTCGCCGCCGGCCTGCACGTGCTGTGCGAGAAGCCCATCGCCATCAGCGCCGCGCAGGCGCGGGAGATGATCGCTGCCGGCCACAAGGCCAAGAAGCTCTTCATGGTCGGCCAGACGCTGCGGTTCATCCGAGCGGGCGCAATGATGAAGGAGTGGGTCAACGAGGGCGTCATCGGCGACATCTACTGGGCGCGGGCCCAGTACATCCGCAACCGCGGCATCCCCGGCCGCCTCGGGTTTGTCTCCAAGGAGCTGTCGCAGGGCGGGCCGATCTACGATATCGGCGTCCACGTCCTGGACCTGGCCCTGTGGCTGATGGACTTCCCCGAGCCGGTCAGCGTGTCGGCGGGTGTCTACAACAAGCTCGCCAGCAAGAAGTCGCCCCTGAACCCCTTCGCGCCCAAGCAGTATACGGTGCCGGATGACTCGTCCTTCAGCCTCATCCGCTTCGCCAACGGCGCGACGATCTCGCTGGAGTGCAGTTGGGCGCTGAACATCCCGCAGACGGCGATGAACGTGACGGTCTGCGGCGAGAAGGGCGGCTGCCAGTACGAGCCGCTGGCGATGGTCACGGAGCGCAGCGGTCGGCTGGACCGCGTGCAGCCGGAGATCTACAAGTTCCCCGAGCCGGGCGGCCACCACGGCGAGGTGCGCGACTTCATTGACGCCATCCGCAAGGACAAGCCGTCACCGGTGCCCGGCGAGCAGGCGCTCATCACCCAGCGCATCCTCGACGCGATCTACAAGAGCGGCGAGAAGGGGAAGGAAGTGAAGGTGGAGTAGGGAGAACGGCAGACGGCGTCCTCACCCCTGCCCCTCTCCCTCGCATACGGCCGCTCCGGAGAGGGGAGCCATGCGACCGCTCCATGGCTGCGAAGCCACAGAGCGGCGCCGGGGGTACCCCTCTACGGAGGCCCCAGCCGTACCGGGGCCGAGGGAGAGGGGAAGGGGTGAGGACGCCGTTGACGTTGACGTTACGAGTTCGCCGCGATGAAGTCCCTGATCCACAGCGCCTGTTCCAGGTGCCCGTCAATCAGGTTGGCCGACAGGATGGAGTAGCCGTCCAGCATCCCGGCCTCGAGGTTCCGCGCGATGGACTCCCACTGCACCTGCACCCGGTCCATCGGCACTGGCGCGACCATCGTGTAGTCCCGCAGGTACGCCCCCATCATGATCGGCTTGCCGGGGAAGACCTCCCGGCAGCGCGCGATGCCCTCGTCCTGCTGCACCAGCTCCTCGGACTTCCATACCCACAGGTTCACAACATCCATGAACTGCGCGAAGTCGGCCCACTCGGGCGCTTCGAGTTCGTGCGTGTAGACGACCACCCACAGCTTCAGCGCTGGGTTGGCGCTCTTGACCGCCGCGTACACCTCGCCGTAGCGCTCCGGGGTCATCTGCTCGCGCCGCGCCAGGCCCAGCATGTCGTCATGGAAGGCCCCGGTGATGTTGGGGAACTTCACTGACAGTTGGCTGACCAGGTTAGCCTCCGCCAGCACGCGCTCGGGGCGACCGTCCACCGAGTGCCGGCTGCCGCCGCGCTCCGTGTCACTGAACTCCCACTTGGCGATGTCGCAAGTCACTTCGTCCAGCCATGACAGGTGCTGCATGGCGAACTCGGTGTTGGGGTGGAACATGTAGTTGGCGTGCGTGAGGCCGAAGAATCGGCAGCCGTCACCGCAGCCGAGGATCGAGGGGTGCACGCCGGGGTCGAGCCCCTGCCCCTCCCAGCACCAGCCGACTTGTGCGAGATTCATGTCATGCCCTCCCATCCTCACGTAGGCGGGTTCGTCACCGAACCCGCAGACACCATGGCGCGTGACGAAGCGGGTTCGAGGACGAACCCGCCCACGCGCGTCATCCCAGGTCCACCATGTTCCAGCGCCCCGGCCCGGCATGCGCCAGCTTGCGCGGGAAGCCCGAGCGCAGGAACTCCATGTAGCGTTCGAGTTGCTCGACGGGTGCGTCGAGGCCGTGGCGCTTGAGCAGTTCGGCCTGCACCTGCTGCGTTGTGCATGTGCCAAGGTCCCCGACGATGTCGAGGATGCGGTCGGAGTTCTCCTGGGTGAGCTTGGTCAAGTCAGGCATGGCTTCCCTATCGCGCTCAAGTGTCGGGGTCCAGTCGCGCCTCCGGCGCTCAACGGCGCCCAGAGGTAGGAGGGGGCGCCGCGTGACGGGGGCTTCCGCCCCCGCCTAGGCTGAGCCGCGCCTCCGGCGCTAACGGCGACGACGCACCTCTCCACTGACGATGCCAGGCGCGCGTCGGCGCGAGGCCCGGAGGGCCGACTCAGTATAGGCGGGGGCGGAAGCCCCCGACCCCATGCGCACCCACCCCTCCCTCTGGTCACTCTGGTCGGAGCCCCGGAGGGGCGACTCACCCTCGCCGCAATGCCGCTGTCTGGTCGCGGGGTCCGGCCCGTGGGAGCGGTCACCGACCGCGACCGGAAGGCCATCGTCGCGGTCGGTGACC
>JAJFUB010000129.1 GCA_021372615.1 bacterium
GAACTCCTTGCGGTACCACGCGATCCCGTCATAGTCCTTCAGATCGGCGGCCTTCGTCTCCCACCCGCCGGGCGTCTCCAGCTCCCGCCAGGCCGAGGCGTCGAAGTCCGGCGCCGCCACCTGTGCCGCCTGCAGCTTCTTCTCCGGGTCGGTCGTGAAGCGCCACGGGCCCGACAGGTCGAGACTGACCGGGGCCGGGGTGTTCAGCCGCGCCTGCAGCGGGCAATCCAGCGCCACGCCGCAGTTGGTCAGCAGCCGCGCCAGCGCCACCAGTGCATGCCGCCACGTGCGCTTCAGTTGCGGCGCGTCCTGCCAGTTGAACATCGCCGGCGTGGACTGCATCAGCACGAACCGCTTCCCGCCCACAGTCCCCTCAGCGAAGACCCCGTTCGGCGCCATCTGCAAGTTGCCCGCCTGTGTGATGGCCGGGATGGTCATCCGCGCGCGCCAGTGGAACTCGCTATTGCCCAGTCCCGCCAGCGCCCCGGACGTCGGCCGCCCGATCAGCGTGTGGGTCAGCTTCCGCTCCTGCGTTGTGACGGGGAAGGGCAGGATCGCGCTGAGCGCCGGGCCGTCAAGACCGAGGCACACAACTGTCTGCGCCGCGCTCACCGCCGCCTGCGCCGCCTCGGCCTTCACCCCCGGCCCGATGACCGCGATGTCGCTCCCGCCGGTCTGCGTGCCGAGCTGCTTGAGCAGGGCTGCGAACTCGGCCCCCGCCTCCACCCGGCAGGGCCGCAGGGCCGTCTGCGCCGGCTGCTGTGCATACGCGAGCAAGTTCGCCAGCAGCCGCCCGGCCGCCGGGTCGGCCATGTCGCGCCCGCTGAAGTCAAGCTGTGAGAAGATCGCCCGGCCCTGCGGCGTGATCCACTCCGTCAGCGGCGTGTACTGCTGGTCGAACTCGCAGTCCAGGATGTTCGACCAGTTCCCCCGCGCCGGCTTCTCGATTACGACACTCGCGACCGACCCGTAGTTGCCCCACTGCCACGTCCGCGTGTTCATGAAGCCGCACCACAGCTCCTGGGGGTAGCCGCGGTGAAACTCCGCCCTGAGCGGATACGCGGGCAGCAGCGACGAGCTGCCCCGCCAGTCGCGCAGCAGGTCATCGCTCAAGCCCTGGCACACCGGGTGCCCCGGCTGCCGCACGAACACCCGCCGCACGCAAGGGCTCGCCGTGCGGAAGCCCCAGCGCCGCTGCAACACGTCCTCGGTCTGCTCGCAGATGAGCACATTGACCCCGCGCCCGGTCAGGCCGGCCAGACCGAGGCCCGGCCCCTCCGGCGTCATCGCCTCGCGCCCGATGATCAGCAGGCCCGTGCCCGCCGGCGCGACGGGTTGCGTCACCATGTCAAACCGCAACCCCACCTCCGTCAGGAGCTTCGCCGTCAGACCCTTGGGGTCGTACAGCGCGATCTTCGCCGTCGTCTTCGCCGGCGGCGTCGCCGCGACGACGGTGAAGTCGAAGCTGTCCTGCAGCGTCTCATCCGTCTTCCCCTCGAGCGTCACCGTCAGCGTAACCTTCCCCGGCGTGTCGCCCGTCGTTGGACCGCGGGTCTCCAGACCCGCAGCCGTCGGAGCGCGGTTCTCCAGAACCGCAGCCGTTGCCACGAACGTGAACGGGATCATCGCCTTGTCCCCGGCAGCGACCTTCACGGTGCCACGGCACTGCAGTGCCGTGCCGGTCGCCGTGCACGAGTATCCGAACGTCGCCTCCCGCCGCAGGTCGTTGATGATGACGATCTGCTTCTCGATCTTCTCCCCCGGCGCGAAGAGATGATCCTGCGCCGTGAAGCGCCGCGTCGGGCCGGCGATGTACGCCAGCGTCTCGCGGTTGACCCGTGCGAACATGCTCCCCAGCGACGTCGGCTCCACCTGCGCGAAGTCCGCCGCGATCAGCCAGTCGCCGCCGCTGTCGGCCGGGCGGAAGTCCGGGGCGATGCCCGGCCGCTGCAGGCGCGCCCAGTCGGTCGGGAAGTCCTGGCGCGGGCGCTGGGCGTTGGCCACCGGCTTGAACAGGTCGGCCTGGTCCCACGGCAGGATGGAGGAGATGCCGTACGTGCGGAAGGCCGGCCAGGTGAGCCGCGTGTGGAGGGTCTTGAGCTCCAGGAAGTTCTTCTCCCAGCGGTTGCCCCAGTACGCCCCCAGCACGTCCCAGATGTGGAACGGTTCATGCCGGGCGTAGACCTTCGCGATGGTGTCGTAGTGGTCGTCGGCGTACTGGGGGAGGTCGTACGCCCCATCGCCGTTGTACATCGCCCCGAACTCCTGCACGAGCGGCTCGGAGTTGACCTTGTTGCGCCAGATGAACGGCCCCGTCCGGTGGCCGCCCCAACTGGCCTGGTGGGGCAGGCCGAACTCGACGAGGAACAGCGGCTTGACGCCCTCGCTCGCCCACGCCGACAGCCACTCGATCCGCTCCTGCAGCGGCGTGAAGCACAGGTAGCAGTTCAGGGTCGTCATCTGGTTGAGCGTGCCGCTCTGGTGGTGGTAGCACGGGCGGGTGCCATCCAGGCCCATGACGTACTGCTCGGCCAGCGTCGCCGCGTGGCGGCGCTTCCACATCTCGGCGTCGTCCTGCTCGGACGGCTCGAACTTCCCGGGCAGCAGCGCCGGGCTCTGGTCGTCCGCCCAGCCGGTGAAGTTGTGGTTCATCGCCCACATGAAGACACACGGGTGGTTGCGCACCTGCTTCACTGCGTAGTCCACGATGCGGTTCCAGTCCGCCCGCTTCTCGGGGTTCTCGAAGTCGCGATAGATCCGCGACACGTGGCGGGTGGAGTAGCTCATCGGGAAGCCGACCTCGTCGCCCGCGCGCAGCGTATCGGCCATGTACGCGAACGACTGCGGCTCGTAGTCGTAGTTGCCGTGGATCACATAGTTGAAGCCTATGCTCCG
Organism: bacterium; assembly: GCA_021372615.1. Taxonomy (NCBI): domain Bacteria; species bacterium. The sequence goes on from JAJFUB010000129.1 coordinate 2,896, forward strand.
CGCCCGGCGGAAGGTCTCCTTGACGACGGGGAGGCTCGACAGCGCGAAGTCGCGCCCCGTGTTGAAGTAGTCCAGGCACCGCAGGTGGATCCGCTTCCCATTGAGCATGAAGTCCTTGCCCTGGATCCAGAACTCGCGGAACCCGAACTCGGTCGGGGTCGTGACATCAAGCACCTTGCCGCCGCTGTCGAGCAACTCCACGGAGGCGGTGTAGAGGTTCGGCTGGTCGAGGTCCCACAGCTTCGCGTCGGCCCACGGGCCGAAGAACTCCTGCCGGTCCGCGCCCGCGAAGTCGGCGCTGGTGAAGGCCTTCACGGTCTTGCCGCCGGCGGCGACGCTGGTCCGCAGCCGGTAGCGCTGCGCCGGGTCGAGGCCCGTCAGCTCGCACGCCACCGCGAGCCCGCCCCGCCGCACCGACGGCTTGAGGAACACATCCTCAACTCGCGCCCCCCTCGGCTCGGACTCCAGATAACTGTCGCCGCACAGGCCCTTGAAGCGCGTCTCGGACCGCACCTTCTCGATCAGGTCCTCACGGGCGATCCGGATCTGCTCGGGCTCCAGCGGCAGGGCGAGGACATACACCGACAGCTCCTGCTCGGCCCCCGGCCGGGCCAGGCGCGTGATGTCCACCTTGCCGCCGGGCCACAGGATCCGTCCGGCCTCCTGCCCGTCCACCAGCACCCGCGCGGTCTGCTTGGGGTTGTCCAGGCTAATGAGAAGGCGCCGCCCGGCCCAACCGGCCGGGATGCTGATCCGGCGCTGATACCAGGCCGCATCCATCTTGCTCAAGTCCATCTGGTCTTCCCAGATGTCCGGCCCCAGCGGCGTCATGCACGAGTTGCCGGGCGTCCACGTGCCGGGCACCTTGTGGTAGCCCCACCCCGTCCCCGCCGCCGGCAGTTCCGTCTGCTTCAGGTCCACCGGGTGGAAGCGCCACAGCCCGTTGAGGCAGATCTTCCCCCGGGTCGCCGTCTGCTGCTGCCAGGCGCTCGCCACGTCCCACGCCGCCACCACGCCCGCCGGCAGCGTCGCATCCTCCACCACCGGCCGGAGCTTCAGCAGCGTGACGGAGACATCATCCCACTCGACCCTGCCCGTGGTGGTGAAGAGCGAGCACGACAGGTTCAGGCGCGTGGCCCCTACCGGCACGATGTAGTCGCGCTGCTGCGCCTGCCAGCCCTCGGTCGAGCCCGTGAAGTGCAGTACGTTCGGCCAGGCCCCGACCATCTTGCGGTTCGCGTCCTGGAACTGCATCGCGATGCGAGCGTCATACCAGCTCTCGGCGCCCTGCACGACGTTGGTCACGCGCACGCGGCAACTGACCCGCAGCTTCCAGAAGTTGTCGCCCAGCGGCACATCCTGCCCGGCGCTCATGCTGCCCGGAGTGGTGGCTTCTTGCACGATCCAGTGGTTGCCGTTCTCGCCGGCCCACCGCATCGGCCCGCCCCAGCCCCAGTCGGCCGGGCGCGTGCCGGACTTGTCCGCCGCCTCGAAGCTCCCGTTCTTGAGCAGCTCCTGACCGACCCGGGCCTCCTGGGCCAGGCCCATGCCGGCCACCAGCAGCGCAACGGCAATGGTGAACGCACGCATCTCGAGCCTCACTCTCCAGGCGGCCGCGAGCACCTCCGGCTGTCCCGCCGACCCGCCCCATTGAGGTACGGTTGCTTCGCTGGTCCTATTCGCGTGGTGTGCAGGGCTCTCCTGCGGGTGGCGCACAGCAACGTGGGGCCGCCCGGGCGGCCCCACGTGGTCGGCAAGTCAGTCACCCCGCGCGCACGGTCGTCGTCGCTACGGCATCCCGATGTCGAAGACCCGCTGCACCAGACGGAGGATGCCCCCCAGCGTCATGTTGTTGTCGACGACGTACAGGTCGCCGCTGGACGTGATGGTCAACACGTTGGGCTGAGAGAAGGTGGCCGTGTCTCCCCGGCCGTCGGTCCAGCTCGAGGCGCCGGTGCCGGCGACCGTGGTCACGACGCCGGCCGGGCTGACGCGACGGATGCGCCGGTTGCTGCGGTCAGTCACGTACAGATAGCCGGCGCTGTCCACGGTCACGTCCCTGGGCTCCCAGAACTGTGCTGCCGCGCCCACACCATCGGCATAGCCGGTGGTTGAGCCCGCGAGTGTGGTAACATTGCAGTCCGGCGTGATCCGGCGGATGCGGTGGTTGCCCATGTCGGCCACGAAGACACACCCGGCGCCGTCCACCGCCAGCCCGAAGGGGGTGTCGAACCGCGCGGCGCTGCCGATCGCGTCCGTCGTGCCCGACGCCCCGGCTCCGGACGAGTCATCCCCGGCCACGAGGCTAACCTGCCAGTGCGTCGGGTCCATCGGGCTGCCGCCCGTCCACTGCAGCATCCGCACCCGGTTGCCCGCGTACTCACTGACGTAGACGACCCGGCCGGTCGGGGCCGCGAGGCTCCCGGGGTAGTTGAAGCCCGCGACATCGCCGCGCCCGTTGGTGTTGCTGGCCGCGCCGCTGCCGGCAGCAGTGGTGACCTGCCACTGGGCCGGATCGGCGCTTGGCTCCCAATCTGCGCCCACTGCCGTCCCATACGGTGGCGTGCACAGGATACGCACTCGGTGATTGGCGTCGTCGGCCACGAACAGGTAGACGGCGCGCGGGTCGCCGGGCCACGGGCAGTCCGCACCCGAGACGGCGGCTATCCCTCCCGGCCTGGAGAACTTGGCCACGTTGCCCGTCCCGTTTACGTAGCCGCTCCCCATGCCGGGGACGCCGGCCAGGGTGCTCACGTTCCCGTCCCGGTCAATGCGCCGCACGGCGCAGTTGTCATAGTCGCCGGCATAGAGGTAGCCGTTCAGTTCGTCCAGTCCACATATGAAGCCCAAACGGGCCGCGGTGCCCGGGCCATCCGTGAACCCGGCCGAGTTGCCGGCCACATGCCGCACCCAGACGCGCGGGGAGCCGGCCCCCGTGGCAGCCTCCGGCGGAGCCAGCACACTCGTCGGCCCCTCCACCTTCACCGTGAACTCGAAGGCGGTGACGCCGGCGGGCACTACGAAGGCCCACGTCACCGGAGCACTCGCCTCGTCGGGTTGCAGGCTCGGGTACTTGCGGATGGGGAAGCTTGGGTACTCACTCCCGCTCGGGTTCGTCATCCAGGCATCGGCGTTGGACAGACGCACGCTCTCGCCTGTCGCGCCCGTCGGCGCACCGATCGGGAAGAAGCCCTCATTCGGCACCACCCGGCGGATACTGCTGTTCCCGTTGTCCGCCACATACAGCGTCCCGCTGCTCGCCGCCGCCACCAGACGCGGCGTATGGAACCGCGCCAGGTCGCCGCTGCCGTCCGTCGCACCCGCCGCCCCGTTCTGGCCCGCCAGCGTCTGCACGATCCAGTTCGACGCGCTCCCGATGGCCGCCCCCTCCCGCAGCCGCAGCTGCCGCAGCGTCCGCGCGTTCATGTCCGCCACCACCAGCGCCATCCCCCGCCCCCGGTCCGGCAATGCCGCCACACCATACAGCCCGTTGAAGGTCGCCACATTGCCCGCGCCGTCCGTCGCGCCCCCGCTCCCCGTCCCCGCCACCGTCGTCACCTGACCCGTCGGACGCACCACCCGCACCCGGTAGTTCCCCGCGTCCGCCACGTACACGTTCCCGTCCGCATCCACCGCCACGCCCCGCGGACCGTTGAACGCCGCCGCCGTCCCATTCCCCTCCGCGAACCCCGCCGTCCCCGACCCCGCCAGCGTTGTCACCAGGTAGTGTGACGGCAGCGTCCCGTCGCCGCTACTCAGCGCGATCCGCCGCACCCGGTGGCCCCCCTGCTCCGCCACGTAGATCACGCCAGCGGCGTCCACCGCC
>JAJFUB010000130.1 GCA_021372615.1 bacterium
CCGATAGAAGTGCGGCGTTTACACATGCCAGAGAATGGTTTATCATGAGGGCCGCAGGGAGTACGTCCATTGACAGCACAGAGGAAGATGGCAGCGATGCCAAAAGACGGGACCAACTCGAAGCCCCTAGACCGCGATCGCCTGGCCGAGGCCCAGCGTGTCAACGACCAGCTCCGCCGCCAGGGCGTGGGCCAGGTCGTGGCCTACGTGTGTCTGATGACCACCGGCGGCGACCCGGACAAGCGTACCGGCTTCTGGCATTTCTACGACAACTGGGAGGCCTTCACGCCCCTGGGGGCCGGCCCCAAGCCGGCCGATGACCCGGTGCTGTGGCAGCAGCGCAAGCCCGACGGCTCCGAGCACCACTACTACACCAAGGGGCACTACCTGCCGCTGTTCTACCGCTACTCCAACTGCGTCAACAACCCCCACTGGCAGCAGTACATGCGGTGGGTCATTCGCGGCGCGGCCGAGGCGCGGTTCGACGGCGTGTTCGTGGACAATGCCAGCTCGGAGCACTGCTACTGCCAGTACTGCCAGACCGGCTTCGCGCAGCACCTGCGGTCGCGGTACACCCCGCCGGAGATCAAGGAGCTGTTCGGGGACGACCCGTCACTCGCGACCGACGGCAAGGGCCTGCGCGGCGCGGAGACGGCGATCTTCTGGGGAGAGAGCATCCACCGCTTCCTGGCCATGATCCGCGAGGAGGGCAGCAAGGTGCGCGGCTCCTTCTTCGTCTTCCCTAATGCCCTGCAGGGCCGCCCCCTGAACCTGGAGGGGATGGTCCGCGACTGCGACCTGGGCATGTACGAGAACTCCGTGGGCACCTATGGCACCAACCCCGGCCGCACGCGCTCTCATGTCATCGCCGGGATCTTCGTGTCTCACACCAATGACAACATCTTCGCCCACCAGGTCAGCGCCGCTGCCGGGGCGCCCTGCCGGTCCGCGCTGCTGACGCGCCCCGGCTACCCGAAGGCCGACCCCGCCTGGCGCATGAACGAGCCCACCGCCGAGCTAGGTCTCGCCGAGGCGGCGGCCTTCAGCGGCGGGGGCTGCTTCCTGCATGACTCGCCCCGGACCCGTCCGGACCTCGCCCCCGCGCGGACGAAGTACAACGCCTTCTCTGCGACCCACAAGACCTGGTACGAGGGCACCTGGCCGTGCGGCAGCGTCGGGGTGCTGACGATGCTCAGCGCACCTCTGCTGGGCGACCGCCAGCACGTTACCGCGGCACAGAGCGTGCTGGAGACGCTGCTGGCGGGGCAGATACCGGCTGACCCGGTGGTAGAGCGGGGACTCGGTACTGACCTGAGCCGCTATCCCGTGCTCATCGTGCCGGCGGTGGCCAGCCTGCCGGAGGCGTGGCTGCAGAAGCTGACTGCGTACGCCGGGGCCGGCGGCCGGCTGATCATCTCGGGGCAGCCGGCGACCGCCACCCTCGATCAGATCGGTCGGCCGCGCGATGCCGCTGCGGTCGCGGCATTCCGCAAGCTGGGCACGCCCCTGCCCGACGACCTCTCCGAACTGTCGGGGCCGCGAGGGCCGCTGGCCGACTATGTGCTCACTGACCCCGCGCGGGCCGCGGCCCTGCGGATGGCCCTGTATGCGGACAGCCCGACCAGGCCCCGGCGGCTGACGCTGCACCTTGTGAACTATGATGTGATGCTAGGGGTGCAGGGGGGGCAGGTCGGGACGCTCACGAGCCTGCCGATCCGTCTGCGCCTGCCGGGGGCTCAGAGGGTGCGGAAGGTGACTCTGGCCACCCCGGGCGCGCCGGACCAGACCGTGGCGTTCAAGCAGGCCGCCGATCGCGTCACCTTCTCCCTGCCGCGCCTGGACATCTACGCCGTGTGCCTTGTGGAACTGGAGGGCTAACCATGCAGCCGGCCGTGCTGCTTCTGCTGTTCCGCCATCTGCACTTCTTCGTGGTCGTGAGCGACCTGCCCCAGCCGCCTCGCTTGCATCTGGAGACGAAGCAGTACTACACCTACGCCGATCCGCTGCGGGTGACGGTGTATGGCCAGGAGGGCGAGCAGGTGCTCAGCGCCGTCGTCCCCATCGGGGGGACACTGGACCGCCAACTGCCCGCGCCTGCCCGTCCGCTGTACCTGGTGCAGGCCGACCCGGGCATGAATGGAGCCACCTTCGACTGCGACCGGCCCTGGGGCGTGATGGGTCGGGCCAACAACCGCATCGGCGTGAACGGCCCGGGGCCGGAGCTGTACTTCTACGTGCCGCCGGACTGCACGGAGTTCATCCTCGGGGCGCAGTCGGTCTCTCCCAACGAAGGCGGCCGAATCGTCATCTGCGGCCCCGACGGGGCTCAGGCGGTAGTGCTGGACGGTGAGCTGGACCGCGAGGAAGAGGCCAAGGTGCCGGTGCCCGTGGCGGCCCGCGACGCGATCTGGTCGCTCAAGTGGGGCAAGGCGGAGACATCCCCGGCCGGACTGGACGACCTGAACTTCTGGCTCGATGGCGGCCTGCCTCCGCTGCTGTTCCCACGTCGGGAGTGGGCGGAGCAGTACGGCAAGACGCTGTGGGAGCGTGACCGGGCGGCACAGGCGGGGTGATCTGCGCGTGCGTGACAGCCCGTGGAAATCCGTAGAACTACGAATGCAAACCGCGAAAGGGTACGAATTGGTTGGATGTAGGGAATGTGCTTGAATGGCACCAGGCTGCGTAGGAACGGGGATAGGGGAGGAAGGGATGGTGGGAGCCATGTCACGGCACAGAGCGCGAGCCGGCGCGAAGCTGCCCGTAGCGCACACCCGGGCTCTCGGACAACTCCACCACGAGCTTGCCGAGAGTCTGGAGCACATGGCGGAGCACATCGGGGCCGTGGACGTCACGACCAACAAGCCGCGGGACACACGCTATCACCTCAACGAAGCACTCGAAGCGGCCTCGGCGTTGCGCACGACTCTCCAGCGTATTGACCAGCACTGCGTAGCAATGGAGTCGCGCCTGCGACCGCGGTTGTCCAGTCACTGACCACGGGCGCCCGGCAGATGACGTGCCCCCCTGGGCGCCTCACCCGCGCGTGCAGGTCGCGCCCCCTGGCGACGCGAACCCTCGTGACGCCAGGTCGCAAGACCTGGCGTCAGCCTCGCGTCCCAGGAGACCGCCATGATCCCCGCCCCGGACTTCGAGCGTGTCGCCACCGCCCTGCGTCGAGAGGAGCCGGACCGCGTTCCCCTGTGCGAGTTCCTCGTGGATCCGCCGGTCAAGGAGGCCTTCCTCGGCCGACACGTCGGCAACTCGCTGACCCGCGCCGACGACTACGATGTCGCCGCTGACGTCGAGTTCTGGTATCGCGCCGGCTATGACTTCATGCACCTGGCGCCCAACTACCTGGGGCTCTTTACGGGGGGCTGGAATGTCAGCGAGGGGGACTACAGCCTCTACGACGACCAGCCGGTGCAGAAGGCGTGGATGGAGGAGCACCAGAGCGTCATTCGGACCAGGGCCGACATCGAGAGCTATCCCTGGCCGGACCCGGAGACGGTGGACCTGAGCGACCTGCTCCAGGCGGCGAACCTGCTGCCCGAGGGCATGAAGCTGACCAGCGGCACCTGGGGTATCTTCGAGACCACCCGCGCCCTGCTGGGCTTCGAGGCCGTGGCCTATGCCCTCTACGACGAGCCGGGACTGGTGGAGGGGGTGCTCGAGCGGGTCGGCGACTTCCTGTTCCGCCTCTTCCAGCGGGTGCTGAAGCTGCCGAACCTCGGCGCCGTCTGGTTCGCCGACGACCTCTCCAGCGTGGACACGTACTTCGTGAACCCCAACTGGTACCGGCAGCACCTGTTCCCCTGGATGCGCAAGTACGGGGAGGCCGCGGCGGCCGCCGGACTACCGCTCATCTATCACTGCGACGGGACGATGTGGGAAGTGCTGCCCGATGTGGTGGACATGGGCTTCGCCGCCATCCAGCCGGTCGAGCCCAAGGCCATGGACATCGTGGAGGTCAAGCGGCAGTACGGCAGCCACCTGTGCCTGATCGGCAACATTGACCTGGGTGGCGCGCTGGTGCGCGGGACACCTGCGGACGTGGAGGCGGAGGTTCGGCAGCGCCTCGCGCAGTTGGCCCCCGGCGGTGGCTACATGGTCGGCAGCAGCAACTCCATCACCAGCTACGTGCCGCTGGAGAACTACCGGGCGCTGATCGAGGCCGTCTTCCGCTGGGGCTGGTACCCGGTGGTCGCCTGAAGGCGAACCTCACAACAGACGGCCGGTGAGCGCGCCCGCGTCTGCCCCAGTCACTGCGCAGGTCACGAGCGTGTGCAGCAACTCCGTGGCGCCCTGCACGCGTAGCTCCAGGTAGTTGTCCGTCACGCCCCGGAGCCATCCCTCGCCCTCGTCGGTCTGCAGCACGACGCCCAGCGTCTGCCCCACCATGCTCTCGGCAAACGCGGCCCGCTTGCGCTCGGACATCGCTCGCAGCACATGGTTGCGCGCCAGCGCCACCTCATGGGGCACCTGGTCAGGCATGGCAGCGGCGGGTGTCCCCCGGCGTGGCGAATAGGTGAAGACGTGCAGGTACGACAGCGGCAGGTCGCTCACGAACTGCCGTGTCTGCTCGAACTCCTCGTCCGTCTCTCCCGGGAAGCCGACGATGACATCCGCGCCGAGGCCGGCTGCCGGCTGGGCCCCATGGATGCGGCGGACCAGCTCGGCATAGAGAGCGGCATCGTAGGGGCGGTTCATCCGTCGCAGCACGCTGTCACAGCCGCTCTGCAGGGGGATGTGCAGGTACCGGCAGAGTTCCGGCTCGCGGGTCATCTTGCCCTCAGCCATCAGGCCGACCAGTTCGGTGCTGACTTCGCAGGGCTCGATGGAGCTGAGCCTCAGGCGCTGCAGCTCGGGCAGCGCCAGCAGGCACCGCACTAGCGCCGTCAGGTCGGTCGGCTCGGGCAGGTCGCGGCCGAACTGCCCCAGGTGGGTGCCGATCAGCACGATCTCAGGATGGCCCGCCAGCGCCAGCCGCCGGGTCTGTTCGACGACCTCGTCGGGGGGCACGCTCCGGCTGGGGCCCCGTGCGTCGGGGACGATGCAGTACGAGCACCGTGCGTTGCACCCCTCTTGCACCTTGACGAAGCAGCGGGTGTGCTCGGCGAACCCGGTGATGAGGTGGCTGCCGTGCTCGCCGGGGTCAGCCCCCTCGCGACCCGGAGCGCGGGTCGTCGGGGACAGACCCCTGACCAGCTCCCCGAGGCGCTGCTTGTCCGCCATGCCGCACACGAGGCTGATCTCCGGGAGGGCCTGCAGCTCCTGGGCGGCCACCTCGGCGTAGCAGCCGGTGACGATGACGTGGGCGTGGGGGTGGGCTCGCTTGGCGCGACGGGCCAGGCGGCGGGTGTCGCGATCCGCGTGGTGGGTGACGGTGCAGCTATTGATGATGTAGAGGTCGGCGGGGGAGTCGAAGTCCACGATGGCGTAGCCGAGGCGCTGCAGTTGCTCGCGCATCTGCTCGGTCTCGTACTGGTTGAGTTTGCAGCCGAGGGTCTTGAGGGCGGCGGTGGGCATGGTTGCGCGCCCGGAAAAGGCTGTGGTATAATGACTACGAAGCGGGGACAGTCCCTATGCCTGCTGCGGCGTGGGCGCCAGCAGACATAGGAACTGTCCCCACATGCTATCGGGGGACCGACGCTAGACGGCCTTGCGCACCTTACCGGCCTTGATGCAGGACGTGCAGACGCTCAGGCGGCGGTTGCCGGCCTCGGTCTGTACGTGGACACGCTGCAGGTTCGGCAGCCAGCGGCGCTTGGTGTGACGCTGGGAATGGCTCACATTGCAGCCGGTCGAGGGCTTCTTGCCGCAGATCGCACACATCTTGGACATGACAGTCGTTCCTTCAAACGTGTGCACGCCCCGGAGGGCGTGCCGGTGTTGTTGGGCGGATTGAGACCAATAATATAGCATAGACGCTCTCTGAGCGCAAGCACGAGTCACTCGCTTTCCGACATGGCTGACTATCTCGACGCCGAATGGCACATCCCCAGATCCAGCTACGTCTCGGTGCGGCGTCCGCGCATCTCCGGGACGGCGCTCGTCGGCGGCCTGCATCTGGCCACCGGCAACTACGGCACCGCCTCCCCCTGGCGCCTGGCTGTCAGTGGGGCCGCCATCGCCGCGCTGCTGGGCATTGCCCTGGCCATGACGTACGTCGAGCTGTGGATCGTGGACCAGCTCACGGGGCAGACGCTGTCTGCCGGCCTGCTGGGCCTGAGCGGCGGGGGCGGCATGCCGACGAGCGAGGTCCTGGCTCTTGTCGCCCAGTTGCTGCCGATGCTCAACTTCCTGATTGTGTTGCGCCTATCGCCGATGGCGGGCTATCATGCCGCCGAGCACAAGGTCGTGTCCGCCATCGAGCGCTATGGCCGCCTGCAGTACGAGCAGGTCGTGGAGATGCCGCGGGCGCACCCGCGCTGCGGCACAGTGCTGCTGTTCGGGGTGCTGCCCACGCTGCTGATCGCGTATCCGTTGCTGTGGAGCAACCCGCTGGCCGCCGGGATCGTGGCCATCGTCGGCTGGATGCTGCGCTACCGCGTGGGTTACTTCATCCAGCAGACCTTCACGACCAAGCCGCCCACGCCGCGGCAGTTGGCCGCCGGCATTGCTGCCGGTGAGAAGCTGATGGCTCTGTACGCGCACGATCCCGACCGCCGCGTCTCGATCGCGCGCGGCCTCTGGACGCGGGGGCTGCCGCAGATGATCGTTGGCGTCATTGCGGGCAACGCCCTGCTGGCGGCCCTGCTGGAGCATCTGCATCTCTGGCTCGATTTCTAGACGCCCATCTCCCACCGTCTCTCACGAAGGATGACCTGATGACTCGCGACGCCATCGCCGCCGCAATCGCCGCTGCCGTTGCCTCCGCCCAGCAGTTGGGCCGCCTGCCCGCGCTGGAACTGCCCGACATAGAGATCGCCGTGCCGCCCCGGGCGGACATGGGCGATTACTCCACCAACGTGGCCCTGGTGCTGGCCAAGGCCGCCCAGATGAAGCCCCGCGACCTGGCGCAGGTGCTCGTGGACTGCCTGGACGCCCAGGCCGCCGGGTGTGAGCGCACCGAGATCGCTGGCCCCGGCTTCATCAACTTCTACCTGAGCTGCGACTGGCTGCACCAGGCCACGGCCGCACTGCTGGCAGCAGGCGAGCGGTACGGCCAATCCCAGGGCGAGGGCCGGAAGGTGCAGTTGGAGTTCATCAGCGCCAACCCTGTGGGCCCGATCCACATCGGCAACGCGCGCGGCGGGCCGTATGGCGACGTGCTGGCCAACATGCTCGCCGCCGTGGGCTTCGAGGTGCAGCGCGAGTACTACGTCAATGACGGCCCCTACAACACCCAGGCCCTGCTCTTCGGCCTGTCGCTGCAGGCGCGCTACCGCGAGTTGCTGGGGCTGGACCACAGCTTCCCCGAAGACGGCTACAAGGGGCAGTATGTCGTCGAGATGGCGCAACAGCTCGTCGAGCGGCAGGGCGAGGCCCACGCCGCCATCCCCCAGGACGAGGCGGGGGCCTACCAGTTCTTCCGCCTGGTGGAGCCGGGGATCGTCGCCGACATGCGTCGGGTGGTCGAGCTGTTCGGCATTCGCTACGACAACTGGTTCCACGAGTCGGACCTGTACGAGCAAGGCGCCGTGGCGGCCGAGATCGAGCGCCTGCTGCGCACCGGGGCCGCGTACGAGAAGGACGGGGCCACCTGGCTGCGGACCGGCGAGCATGGCGACGAGGAGGACCGGGTGCTGGTGCGCAGCGACGGTCGCCCCACGTACATCGCCTCCGATGCCGCCTACGCGCGCTACAAGTACGAGCACTTCGATCTGGCCATCTACATTCTCGGTCCTGACCACGCCGGCTACGTGCCGCGGCTGAAGGCGGCCATTGAGGCGGGCGGCATTGATCTGAGCCAGGTGGAGATCATCGTCCACCAGACGGTGCGTCTGCTGCGCGACGGCGAGCCCGTGCGCCTGTCCAAGCGCCGCGGCGAGATCATCGGCCTCGATGAGATCGTGGAGGAGGTCGGGCGCGACGCGGCTCGCTTCTTCTTCCTGACGCGCTCGGTGGACTCCCACCTGGACTTCGACCTCGACCTCGCCAAGAAGCAGAGCGACGAGAACCCCGTGCATTACGTGCAGTACGCCCACGCGCGCATCTGCAGCATCGAGCGGATGGCCGACGAGCGCGGCTTCACGTTCGGTGAGCCCGACCTGTCGTTGCTGACCGCCCCCGATGAGATCGTGCTGATGAAGGTGATCGCCGAGTACCCGCACGAACTGCGCCTGGCGGTCGCGGCGCGGGCGCCTCACCGCCTCACAACGATGGTGCGCGACCTGGCGACCGCCTTCCACCACTTCTACACCAACTGCAAGGTGCTCGACCCCGAGCAGCCGGAGCTGTCCTCGGCCCGTATGGGCCTCGTCCGGGCGGCACGGCAGCTCCTGGCGAACGAACTGCACATGCTGGGGCTCGACGCACCGGAACGGATGTAGCGGCCACCTATGCCCGCCTGCGCAATGTCCTCCCGCCTCGCCTCGCTTGCCGGCCTGAGCCTGCTGCTCGCGGCGGTGCTGCTGCCCTCGGCGCCGGAGCCGGCCTACGCACAGACGCCGGTCGTCGTCATCGCGGGCGACTATCTGGGCGAGAATGGCCTGCCGAACCAGCAGAAGTCCGACGCCTGCAGCCAGCGGGTCGTGAAGCTGCTCAAGCTCGCCCACGTCCCATACGTCGTGACGCAGGACTCGCAGGTCGAGCGTGAGGGCCTGCCCGCCGCTGCGGTCGCGATCCTCCCCTACAACCGGGCGATGACCGACGCCGAGGCCGCCCACGTCTGCCGCTTCATCGCGGATGGCGGCAAGGTCATCGTCTTCTTCGCCGCCCACGACGCCATCCTCGAGCAGATCGGCCTTCGCCGCAGTGGTATGGCGGCCGCGGGCGCCGCCGACCCGTTCACCGGGTTGGCGCTGACCGACCAACTCGTGGGCGCACCCGCGACCGTCGGCTGGGCGCCCGAGCAGGTGGCCATGGCCGAACCGTTGGCGGGGGTCACGCCGCTTGCCATGTGGCAGACGAAGTCGGGCGCGATGACCGCCTTCCCCGCCGTGCTGGCCCACGACAACGGCGTCTACTTCACTGGCGACCCCCGCAGCCTCGCCGGCGTGCCCGGCGCCCAGTTGCTCCGCGCGCTGATCGGGCGGCTGGTTCCAGCAGCGTGGGGCGCGATGCTCCCCACCGACCCGGCGGACCTCGGCCCCCTGGGGCGCTTCGCCTCTCTGGCGGAACTGCACGCATATGTGGCGCGGCAGGCAGAGGGCAACCCGGTCTATGCGGAGGCGCTGGCGCAGGCGACTGCGGCTCAGAGGCTGCTGGCGGACATCAAGACGGCGGTCGAGGGCGGGGACATCGCGGGGGGGCTGGCCCTGGAGGCGGAGGCGCGACAGGCCGCCGAGCGGGCGTTGTGGGCGTCGTACCCGTCCCTCCCCGGCGAGCTGCGCGGCGTCTGGATGTCCAACTACGCCGAACCCTCGTGGGCTGTCGCTGCCCGGCATCTGCAGGACGCGAACTTCAACGCGGTCTTCCCGTACATGATGAGCGGTGGTGTGGCCTTCTACCCCAGCAAGGTGCTGGCGGTGCACCCCCGCGTGAAGAAGCATGGCGACTCGCTGGCCGAGGCCGTGGCCGCCACACGGGCGGTCGGGTTGCCCCTCCATGCGCGCATGCTGAACCTGTCCACGATCTTCGCTCCGCCCGAGGTCGTCTCGGCGCTGCGCAAGGCCGGCCGGCTGATGGTCACATCGTCGGGCAAGAGCAGCACCTGGCTCTGCCCGACCAACCCGGCCAACCGTCGGATGGAGGTCGCGGCGGCCCTGGAGATGGCCTCCTATGGCGTCGCGGGCATTCAGTTCGACTACCTCCGCTATCCGTGGAAGGACACGTGCTGCTGCAAGCGCTGCCGAGCCGCGTTCGAGCGAGACCTGGGCGTGCGGGTAGCGCGCTGGCCTGGCGATGTCTTGGAGGGCTGCTACCGGGGGCGGTTCGCCGACTGGCGGCGCGAGCAGCTCACGAGCCTGGTCGCCGAGATCTCACAGGCGTTGCGGCGAGACTACCCCCGGCTGCAGATCTCCGCAGCCGTCTTCCTCAACTGGGAGGACCACCGCGACACCTTCGGCCAGGACTGGGTGGCGTGGATCGAGCGGGGCCTGGTGGACTTCGTGTGTCCCATGGACTATACGCCCAGCATGGAGCGCTTCGAACTGTACGTGAGTCGGCAGGAGAAGTGGATTGCGGGGCGGTGTCTGTGGGCGGCGGGGCTGGGGGTCTATGCCGACGACATGAAGTACGGGGGGCCGGAGACGGCGGTGGAGCAGATCCGCGTGGCGCGCGAGCATGGCGCCCGCGGCTTTGTCATCTTCAACTACAGTCCCGATCTCGTCCGGGACTACCTGCCGTGGCTGGCGCTGGGGGTCACGCGCGAGCCGACGGAGTTCGCAGTCGCCGGCCGGTAGGGCCAGCTACTCCTGCTGCTGGTCCCGGGCGCGCTCCATCCACGTCTTGATGCGCAGGCGCAGGGCCTTCGCGGCCCGATCCCACGGTCGCAGCAGCACCGTATCCACGTTGCGCAGCGCCGCCTGGTTCTCGATGAGGTCCAGCATCGCCACCGGCGGCAGCGATACCTCCTTCACCTCGTCCTCATCCCGGCGATAGCGCAGCGCGAGCTGGCGGTCGCCCGGCCAGTAGTAGAGGTAGAAGAAGGCGTAGCCATCGGCAGCGGCTGGGTGGGCGTAGATGATGTGGCAGCGCCTGCTGGACATACGTGGGTAGCGAAGCTCCTCCCGGAACGCGCCTTAGCATAGCGCAAAGCGGCGGCCTCTTCAAGCCCCCCTCAGAGGCACAGCCGGCGCCGAGGCGACAACAGGGAGGAATTCGCCTCACCGCCGCGAATGACCTTCCCGCCGAAGTAGCTCACAACGGGAGTGTGTAACCCATGAAGGTCGGACTGAGTGCCATCATCACGCCTGCGGAGTGGTCGTTCGATGAACTGCTCCAGCAGGCCGCCGGTGCCGGATACGAGGCGCTGGAAGTGTGCCTGAGGGACGAGGGCGAGATCAGCCTGAAGACCTCCGAGAGCGAGTTCCAGGCGTTGTCCGGCCGGGCCCGCGACGCCGGCATCGAGCTGTCTTCCGTCTGCGCGTCGGTGCGCGAGCAGCCCAAGAACATCATGACCAACGATTGTGAGATCTGGAAGAGCAGCCTGGACACCATCCGGCGTTGTCTGGACGCCACGGCGGCGCTCGGCGTGGACACCATGCTGCTGACCATGGGCGCCCTCACCGACGAGCTGTACTACAACGAGGCGTACGCCAACGGGCTGAAGGCTCTGCAACTGATCGCGCCCCACGCCGAGGAGCTCGGGGTCAATGTCGCCGTCGAGTACGTCTGGAACAAGTTCCTGCTGTCGCCGATGGAGTTCGCCCGCTTCTGCGACGACGTCGCCAGCCCGCGCGTCGGCCTGTTCTTCGACACCGGCAACATGGTCGTCTTCGGCTTCCCACAGCACTGGGTGCGCATCTGCGGCAAGCACCTGATGAAGGTCCACTTCAAGGACTTCAAGCGCCAGGGCTACGAGTGGACGCCGCTGCTGCAGGGCGACGTGAACTTCCCGGCGGTCATGGCCGAGCTGCGCAAGATCGGTTACGACGGAGCGCTCCTGTCGGAAGTCGCTCCTTCCATCGCCTCGCTCGCCGACACCGCCGGCCACATCCGGCAGATCATGGCGACGTAGAGCTGAGGGTCGAGGGTGAAGGGTCGAGGGTCAAGGGTAACGGCCACGGCAAGCGTGGACGCCGTTCCCCTGAACCCTCGACCCTCAACCCTCCACCTTCTCATTCGCCCACGTGCGCCAGATCGCCCACCACTCCTGCAGGTCAGCCGCCTGACAGTGCCTCGCCTCCGGAAGCTCGGCGAGTTCCTTGTCACATGTCAGGGCGTCGTACAGAGCCCCCACCTCTACCGCACTCACCGTCGCATCCCGCCCCCCATATGACAGCAGCGTCGGACACCTGATCCCCGGTGCGAAGCCGCTGAGGTCGAAGTACGCCAACTGGCGGGGGAGGTGGCTGCGGAAGGCACGGTAGCGGAGTTCCACCGCCCGCAGCTCGGGCGAGGTCGCGGCGCCGGTGGTCTCATCGGCGTAGCGCGGGCCGGGCAAGGGCTGGTGAGCGGCCACGAACGCCACCTCGTCGGGGACGAGGGCCGCCAGGGCCATCGCCACGCCGCCGCCGCGGCCCTCACCGACCAGCCCGGCGCGCAGATGGCCGGGCCGGGTGCGCTGCAGCAGCAGCGACAGTCCGCGCCGGGCTGTCAGCACGCCCGCGTACATGGGGTGGTGCGTCGGCTCGGGCCCGAGGTCCGCCTGCGACCACATCGCGCCCACGTCCACGACCAGCCAGCTATGGGTGGGGCTCGGGGTGAACAGGTCGGCATCCGCGCGGTCGAGCAGGTAGATCACGGGCGGCAGTGTGGAGGCCGAGTCCAAGTGACACCGCACCTGGCAGGGAACGAAGCCCGGACCGGCGAAGGAGAGGGTGTCGGACTGCCAGTTGGCGCTCGCCGGAACGGTCTGCAACTGCACCAGAGCCCGCTGCCAGAAGGTCTCGAAGTCGGCGGGCTTGACGGCGGCGCCGCCACGTGCACAGACCGCGAGATAGGCTATCACCCACAGGAACAGAATCTCATGGCGCGACATGGTCATCACCACCTGACGACGCTGCAGTGCGGCCAAGGTGTCTCTCGGATCGGCCGGCTGCAGCGGCGTAACGCCGGGGCGACAACCTGTAACGTTCCGCTGCCGCCTGCCCTGCGGGGAACGCGGATGGTGGTTGCGAGATGGGTGCCGGTGGCGCTGAGCGTGCTGCTCACCGCGACGCTGTGGGCCGCGCCGGTGACAGCGTATGTGCGCGGACCGGGCGGGAAGTGGCTCAAGACGCAGGCGAACCAGGAGGGGGGGCGCGTCACCGTGTCGCTCAAGCCCGAGCAGATCGGCGGGGGCGAGACGGTCGTCATCGTCAGCAAGCCGGCGTGGATGGTGCTCGAGGATGAGGAGGCGCCGCAACTGGCGTGGCTGAAGCTCAACGGGACCAACATCAAGGCCGAGGGTGGCGACCTGGGCACCCTGGGCGCCTTCCCGGCCACCGTGGCCCTGGGCCTGAAGGACAATGCCAACCCGCTGAATGCGCAGGGGACGCGCGTATCGCTGCCGACCGAAGCCGGGCCGGCCAAGGTGAATGTGTCCGAACTGGGCCCGCCCAAGCCCAACGGCCGGCTCAGCTTCGAGATTCCTCAGCTTCCCCCGGGCGAGTACCAGGTACTCGTGTCCGTGCCGGACATGTCGCCTCAGGCGAATGCCCTGCGGGTGGCGCTGCACTTCCGCATCATCGGCTTCGCTGTCAGCCCGGACTCGCAGTCCATCCGCATCGGTACGCCCGGCGGGGCGTTCACCCTCCGGGCGCAGAAGACCGGCGAGTTGCAGATTGCCGACACCGCCGCCGCGTTCCTCAGTACCGGCATCGCCGGGCAGTACCTGTACATTGACAAGATCGAGCGGGTCGAGACGCTCGTGGACACACCGCGCAGCGCCACCGGTCCGCAGATCAAGACCATCCGCGCGTATGTCCTGCCCGGTGAGACGGACAAGAAGGAGGACGGGGCGAAGCTGGCGCGGCTGGAGTACGACCTGACCGTCCGGGATGACTTGCCGTGCCTGCTGGTAACCAGTCGCACCATCAACCTGGGCCCCAAGCGTGAGGTCTACACCTGGTGGGGCTGGCTGCCGGGCGCCAAGTGGGTGGACGCGGTCGGCGAGCACGAGTGGGCCGGGGCGTACAAGGATGTCGGGAAGGTGGGGTGGGTGTTCCTGCCGTCCACGGCTGCCGCCAAGGGTGCGGACGCAAAGCCAGGGATCGGCTGGATCGCTCCGCACGTGTTCGGCGAGAGCCGCTTCAACACCATGCTCCTGTACACCGACCCGCGCAGCATCCCTACCGAGACCAACCAGGGCGTCGAGATTCGCTTCGCGATCATGTCAGCAACCCAGGTGTCCGAAGTCGCCGCAGCGGCCGAGAAGATCAAGACGCTGGGGTTGTGGTAGGGAGTTGGGGGTTGGGCATTGGGGATTGGGCACTGGGGACGGCAACGGCCCTCATCTGCCGTTGCCCCTGCCGTTCCCAATCCCTAATCCCCAATCCCCAATCCCGCACTTACAATGACAGCACGAGTGATCGCACTACTGATCGTTGCCTTCACCGCCGGCCTGGCCTACGCCGAGGAAGCCGCCCCGCCGCCTGCCGTCCACTACCCCCTCGACACCATCCGCAGCGATCAGGACCTGCTGGGGCGACTGATGTGCCCCTGGGGAGCGGGGCTCCCTGGCTACCCTCGGTACAACGGCACCCGCATCCACGCCGGCCTGGACTTACGCGCGACCCTCGGTGAGCCGGTCCTGGCCCTCGTGGACGGCGTCGTAGACCCCCGGAGCGACACGCTGCACTCCGGCTACGGGCCGGGATGGACGAAGGGCTGGGTGATGATCGTGCGCTCCCCGCTACCGGATGGTGGCAGCTTCCTGATCGTGTACGGCCACACGCAGAACCACCGCGTCGTGGGCGGGACGCCGGTCAAAGCCGGGGACGTGCTGGCGGAAGTCGGACCATGGCTGGCAAGCGAAGGTGGGCCGCACCTGCATCTCACGGTGCGTATGCCGACGACCGCCGGAACTGACGGGGACCTGCCGCGCTTCGGGTGGGGCACGCCGACGCTGGCCGGCTGCCCCGTGCGCGAGGGGGCTGAGAGCGCTGCGACGGAGGAAGACCTGGTGCGGCTGGGCTACCGCAACCCGCTGACGACGCTATGGAGTGGTCTGGCGAAGGACGCCGGCGGGGGAGAGTAGATGGGGGGAGATGTGGTACGCCCGACACTCCTGTCGGGCGCATCAGATCATCCGCCCGACAAGCGTGTCGGGCGTACCGGCACTGCGTGTCGGGCAAGAGTGTCGGGCGTACCCCACCCCCGACCCCCGTCCCCCTACTCCCTCTCCAACTCGTGCTTCTGGTAGCGGGTCATGATCTCGGGAATGGGGAGGACGGCGACGGGGGATTGGCGGAGCATGTCGCCGACCGAGCAGAGCTTGAAGCCTCGGGCCTGAGCGCCCTCGATGATCAGCGGCAGTGCCCGGACGCTCTCCATGCTGCCCTGGTGCATCAGGATGATGCCGCCGGGGCGCAGGTCGCGCAGGGCGTTGGCCGCGATCTCCTCCGGCGACGGGCGCAGCCAGTCGTTGGTGTTGTTGGTCCACAGCACGACGGTCGAGTTGGCCGCGGTCGCGGCGCGAAGAACGTCGCGCGCCAGGCCGCCGCCCGGCGGGCGCATCAGCGGGGTGGGCTTGCCGGACACCTTGCCGATGGCCAGGGCCCCGGCGCGGATCTCCGCCAGCGCCTCGGCATCCTTGACCTGCCCCAGGCGCGGGTGACCGTACGTGTGGTTGCCGATCTCATGTCCGTCATCGGCGATGCGCCGCAGCAACTCGGGGCACTCCTCGACTTTCTCCCCGACGACAAAGAACGTGGCGTGAACGCCGGCGCGGCGCAGGATGTCGAGCATCAGCGACGTGATGAGCGGGTGTGGGCCGTCGTCAATGGTCAGGCCGACGGAGTTGTCCGACACGGGGACGTGGACGACGACGCGGGATAGCGCGGCCGCCTGCAGGCGCGGGTCCTGGCGGCAGCTCTCGCGCAGTTGCTCCCAGCCGTCGCGCACCGGCGCCGCGCTCCACGCGGTCTCGGGGAGCAGCCGGGCCACCTTGCTCAGCGGCTCGCCCCCCGCATAGTGCAGGAACTGCGGGGCGAAGCGCACCAGGCCGAGGCCGCCGAGGATGTCGCGCGCCTGCCTAAGACCGGCGGTGGCCGTCTCGAAGTCAGCGCGGTCCGCCGACACGGAGAACACGGGCTTGTGCACCGGCCCGGTGGCATCACGCCCGGGCACCACCGACCACAGGTCTATGCGCTGGAGATCCAGCGGCAACTGGAAGGCCACGCGCAGGGCGTTCACAGCGTCGTACTGCAGGTCGGGGATGCGGAACAGGCCGGTCTTCGTGTCACCGGCCTGGAGCTTCACGAGGGCCATGCGCCGGTCGTCTACGGTGGCGACCGCGACCTTGAGCAGCCGCTGGTGCAGCGGCAGCGACAGCAGCACGCCCACCAGCTCCGCCTCGGCTTCCGGCTCCATCCCCTTGGCGTACTCCTCGACCCCGTTACTCAGCGGCGCGAGCAGTTCGTCGGGCGGAGGTTGCAGGGCCGTGTCGGCCGGCAACGCCCCGAGCAGTTGCGGCACGAGACCCAGGAGGTGTTGCTCGACGAAGCGGAAGTCGGGGTAGACAAACGCGCTGGCACCATTGGCGACCAGCAGCGTGAGGAACAACGCGAGGCACGAGCCCAGGCAGATCGCGCGCATTCAGAGGCACCCGTGGACGCAGACATCTACAACCGAGGTCGCACGGCATAAGCCGTGCCCTACATGATACTATACCACCTTCAGGCCCCGAGACGCAACCCGGCCAAAGAAGGGGAAGCAGGGCCGGGAACCGGGACGTGCGAGGCGGGAGCAGCGTCCGCCTACCGCCCGCGCCACAGGCACGCCTCCTGCGGCTGGAGGGTCAGCTTGAACCGCACCCCGTCCTTGCCGGCCTGGGCCTTGACCGACGACGAGGTCACGCGGCCGTCGGGGCCGAGGCGGAAGCCGGTGTAGCTCGTGGCCTTCGTCAGCGGCACATGCAACTCGACCGCCTGAGGCTCGTTCTCCCAGTTGATCGCGAGCAGCACCGGCTGGCCGGCAGCGTTCACGAGGCAGCGGGCTTCGACGTCCTTGTCGGTCATCCGGCTCAGGGCCCACGGCTCGCCCCCACATGCCTGCTGCAGCGTCTCGGCGAGGACGTTCACGCGCTCGAGGCTCAGTGGGTCGGGGAGGATGCGCTCGGTGCGCGTGCGCTTCTGGTTGTCGCGGCTCAGTGGCAGTCCATGGCCATAGGCATCGCCGAGGAAGACGACGCGGCCCTTGCCGACCGGGTGGGACACACGGGCCGTCTCATCGGTCGGGACTTCGCGCAGGCCGCACAGGTCCAGGAGCGCCGGCTTGGAGCGCGGGAGGCCGACCTCATCCAGGGGCCCGACCTGGGAGATCACGATCACCGTCTTGCCGCTGGCTGCGAGGTTGCGCAGCAGGGCCGCCTGCCCGTCGGAGATGGCGTACGGGAAGGACACGACGATGGCGCGGTAGGACTGGAGCTGCCGGGTCTGCGCGGTCTCGAGGTAGTAGAGGTCCACGGGCACGCCGCGGCGGCACAGGGCGTACAGCACTTCCTTCTGCGCGACCGCAGCGTAGCGCGGGTCCTCCGTCGGCGTCGTCGCGACGGCCGGTGGGGCCGGAGGCTTGGCGTAGAAGCGCCAGAGGTCGTCGGCGGCACGCGAATGCAGGACGGCTACGAGCGGCGGAGCGTGCAGCCCGCCGAGCCACGGGTCGGCCTCCTTGAGAATCCCGTACACGCCCCGCACGCACGCGCGGGACACGTCCGAGCGGTCGGTGGTGCGGCTCTCGTCGGTGAGGTGCGAGTAGTGCCACCAGGCCAGCTCCTTCGCCCCGTGGGCGACGGCCGACAGGGCGCTGCCGTAGACCTCGACCGGATCCAGCTCGCGGTACTCCTTACGCAACCGGCTGGCTTCGAGCACGATGCCGCACTGCCGCTTCGCTGTGGCGGCGGTCAGGTGGGCGGCTGTCTCGGTGACGTACCAGTGGGTGCTGTCGCCCAGGTAGTTGTGGAGCAGGATGTACGGGTCGGTCGTGGGGAAGTCCACGTTGCTGACCGCCCCCATCCGGTCCCACGCGACGCCGGTGCCCCACCACAGGTCGCTGCAGATGGGCGAGACGCAGATGAGGCTGTCGGCCCGGATCCTGGGGTTGACGGCCTTGATGGCGGCGACGCTCCGGCCCATCCACTGCGCGGTGCTGTTGTACCGCTGCTGGAGGTACCGCAGGTACGGTGGCGTGGCCTCGGGGAAGTTGGCCCCGAGCGCGAGCTTCGGCAGGTGCTCGCCGTATGTCTTCCTGTACAGCGCCGTGCACACCGGGCAGTCGCAGAAGCTCGGAAGCTGCTGGTAGAACGCGGCAACCTTCGGGTCGCTGTGCTTGCTGTAGCGCTCCCGCAGCGAGCCGTTGGTCCAGTTGTACTCATCGGGGACGAGCGACAGCCCCGCGAAGTCGTAGGCCGCCGCGAGTGCCAGACTCTGCGTCCACGCCTCCCCCCACGGCCCGTTCACGCAGTTGTACTGCGGGAAGTTCGGGTCGCTCGCGTCCTTGATCGCCGGCTGCCCCGGCTCGCCGGTCGTGAGCCACACGCCGATGTTGTGGGCCTTCGCCTCGGCCAGGAAGCGCCGCACGTCGGGATTGCCCTGGCCGTCCTCGCCCTTCCAGAACGCCGGCGCGCCGGAGAGGTACGTATGCATGGCGTTGGCGTTCAGGTCGGCGTAGGTCCGGTAGATGGCTTCCTGGGCGGCGTGGTCGTTGCGGTCGTCGGGCTCGAAGCCGCCGTTCTTGAGCAGGTTCGCCCCGTCGGCCGGCCCGACGAACAGGTCGTCGAAGTACGCCGTGCCGGTGCGCTGCCGCACGAAGGCATAGACCCGGGCCTCAGCCAACGGCTTCTCCGGCTTGACGATGAACTCGCTATACTCCCAGTCGTGCGTGCCGGACGAGAAGGCGGCCGTGGGGCCATACAGGGCCGTGCCGTCGGCGTAGCGGAAGTCCACGTAGACCGAGTAGCGGAAGTCGCGCGGGCCGTCCGCGACACCCTCGGCCTTGCTCCAGCCGGCGATCTTGACCGGCTGCGGGCTGGTCTGGTCGAGCTTGACGACCTGCGACACGCCCCCGCCGCGGGCGGCGTCGGTGACGCTCACGCGGGCACAGGCCCGGCCGGAGTGCGCCGTAGCCTCGTGGAACTCGAAGCCCCCGGCGTACTTGCCCCAGTACGCGGTGGACAGCAGCGGCCCGGGAGGGCAGTAGATCCCGCGCCTGATGTGGCAGGGCTGGCCGTCCGCGCCGACCGGCTCATAGGCCAGGGCGGGTAGGGCCAGCAGCACAACCGAACCGACCAGCAACATCTTCATGCGCGATCACTCCCCTGACGTGACGAAGGGGCCGTCTTCCGACCCGCAAGTGGTTCGCTCTCGGCGCGCTCGTGCCCACGCCGTGTGTCGTCAGATGCGATGCATCGCCGTGAACACCGCGTCATGCTGCACGCGGATCTGCACCCCCAGCTTCGCCCCCACCTCGTCGAGGATGCTCGCCAGCTTCGGGATGCTCAGCTTCTCATCCAGCAGCTCCACGAGCATGATCATCGTGAAGTAGTCGCGCAGGATCGTCTGGCTGATGTCCAGGATGTTGACTTGGTTCTCGGCCAGCGCCGCCGTGACGGCAGCGATGATGCCCACGCGGTCCTTGCCCAGCACGGTGATGACTGCCTTCATGGCTTGCACCTACATCGTCGGAATGCACAGCAGCCTGGCATCTGCCCCCGCCAGTGTCGCCTGGCCAGGGTTGGCCGGGTCCACAAGCTTGAGGCTCGTGGACCGCGTGTTGCCGCTGCCGTATTCGCTGACCGTCACGTACAACCCCCGGCCGTCACTCGACCAGACGGGGTTCTCGTACACGCAGACAGGAGCGGAGCCCTCGGGGAGGATTTGGCGCGGCTCCCGGCCGGCCACCGGGACCAGCCAGAGTCCCCGGGGGTTGGTGAAGGCGACCTGCCGCCCGTCGGGCGACACCACGGCGCTCGTGATGTCCGTCTCCGCGTACGGCGGCAGGTCGCGGCAGGTCCTGGCCTCCCACAGCTTGCGCCCCTGGGGCGTGCTCTTGCCCGCCACGATGACCGTGGCGTAGCGCCCCTCGCGCTCGGTGGCGGCGGCGCGCCAGTCGGCGGCCAGCGCCCAATACGGTCGCGCCTTCGCCGAGCCGTCGGCCGCGGCGCTGTCCCACACCTCGGTCTCCTCGGGCAGGGCGTACCAGTAGTACGGCGGCTCGAGCATGAGCTTGTAGACGGCGATGAAAGCCCCCGTGCCCGGCAGGCGCACACGCAACAGCACTGCGCGCCCCGACGCCGTCAGCTCCGCCCGTTGCAGGCGCCAGTCTGTGCCGACGCCGAAGGGGTCGAGGTCCTTGAAGAACCGGTGGTTGCCGCCCGTGCGCACGTTGGCGACGTGCAGGGCGAACTGCACGAGATTGCCCGTGTCGTCGCGCTCCTCGACCGTCCACAGCACCAGCCCGCGGCCCAGTGCCCGCAACATGCCGAGGTGCTCCGCCGCCAGCAGTTCCGGCGGAGCCTTCACGTCGCCCTGGCACTGCACGCGCCCCTCTTGCACCCACAGACATGTCGGCGGGAGGGCCGCGGTCTGCGCATACAGGGGCAGGGCGGTCAGCAGGGCCGTCAGCGCCAATGGTGTTCGCATGTGTGCCTTCCCTGGTCGGCCTCAGTTGGGACAGGCCGCACGATCATCGCGGGCGGCCGCTGCCCTTGCACGCGTGGGGACACGCACGCCCACGCGACCATCCCCCCATCCCGCCATCCCCACTACTCCCACGGCCGCAGGATCACCTTGGCCGTCTCGTGCGTGGCGCACAGCTCCAGGGCCTCCTGCAGGCGGCTCATGGGCATGACGTGGCTGATGAGTAGCTCGATCAGCGGCGAGCGCTGGATGATCTGCATGATCCGGGGGAAGTCACACAGGTTGTAGTGCCACGACCCGCGGATCGTGAGGCCCTTGCGGATCATGTCGTTGCTGACCGTAATCGGCAGCGGCTCGAAGCACTCGCCGATGAACGCGACTTGCCCCTTGCGGCGCGCGGCGTCAATGCACAGGCGCTCGGCGGGCACGGCGCCCGAGCAGTCCAGTGCACAATCCACACCACGCCCGCCGGTCAGCTCCACGAGGCGCGGCAGTGTGGCCTCGTCGCGCGGGTCCAGCACATGCTCCACGCCCATGTCGTGAGCGCGCTGCACCCGCCACGGAGCCGACTCCACGGCGATGATCCGCGCCCCCCGATAGCGGGCGTTGACGATGGCTCCCAGCCCCACCGGCCCCAGCCCCGTGATCAGGATTGTGTCGAAGGCGCTGGTGTCCATCGCCTGCATGGCCCCGAACGACGGCCCCAGCCCACAGCAGGCCAGCGAGGCGTGCTCATAGGACACGCCGTCGGGGATCTTGGGCAGCAGCCAGTCGAGCTTGAGCAGCATCTGTGCCAGCGTGCCGCTCCCCTCCCTCGTGCCGTGCACGGCGGCGAAGTCGTAGCAGGACTGGCAGTGGATGTAGTCGCCGGCCCGACACAGGGCGCACTGGCCACAGGGCGTCTGGGGCATGACGACCACGCGGTCACCGACCTGCACGCAGCCCGGCCGCGCCACGGCGATGACCTCGCCGGCCGCTTCGTGGCCCATGTGGTCACACTTGGTCCCGGCGCAGAAGGCCTTGTAGTCTGTGCACAGCGGCGCGGCATGGACCTTGACGACGACCCAGTCGTCCTTCGGCTGCGGATCGGGCACTTCGACCAGGGCAGCTTGCCGGGGTCCGGTGATGACGGCTTTCTTCATCGTGATCTCCCTCGTTGTTGCATAGTTAGATTGGAGCCACCTGGGCTGGGGGCGCCGCGTCGTGCCGTGGGGCCCGCCGCACACGACGCGGCACCCACGGCCTGTTTCCGTACCTGCACAGACCTCAGTGGGGCCCCAGCACCAGTATGCCAGCCTTCGCCACATCGAAGTTGTAGCCCCCGGTGCCGCGCCACACGACCCAGGCCCGGTCTTCCATCTTGCGCACGCCGAGGTTGAAGCGCAGCCGCTTGCCCGGCGCCGGGGAGATGCCCGCCGCCGCCCAGGGGAGGCGCCATTCGCACTCCCAGCCCTTGTCGGTGCGCCGGGCGGCGTAGGTCATGCCCTGCCGCAGGCGCTCGGCCTGGGCGGCCGAGGCCCCGGCGATGGTCAGACTCTCAACCGTGCCGTCGGGGTAGCCGTACAGGTTCAGGATGGGCGTGGGAGGGGTCACCGTCCCCGGCTTGTCGCGGTCGGTGACCGCTCCCACATCCTGGAAGGCGATCTCCACACCGTCACGACTGCCCCAGCCGCCGGTCAGGACGATCTTGTCGGGCTGGCGTAGAGGGTTGCGGATTGCCAGCGTGAGCGCCTGGTCGTCGTAGGCGGCGCACGCGAGGCTGGGCAGGCCTGCCGTGTCGCCGCCGCTGTACTCCTCGCGGCATTCCATCACGGCCTTGGGGTCGTCCAGGGGCCACTCAGTCAGCACGCCGTCCACCTGGATGTCACTGCGCCGGGGAACACGGTACTCAGCCGGCACGCGGGGTTTGGCCTGGTATCCGGGCAGCTCGAAGTACCGCTCGGTGGTGAAGTCGCCCAGTCGCGCTGCTCCGGGAGCCTCGACGATGGGCCAGGTCGCGCGGAGCTCGGACTTGTACGGCCCGATCTGACCCAGGGGTATCTGCTGGAAGCCCAGCTTCAGTGCCGGCGATCCGGGCTTGAGACGGTAGTCATGCTTGGCGGGGTTGACGAACATCGGGTCGGCGATGACGGAGTGGGCGTCCTGACCGGTCTGGCGCCACTCGTCCCACGTCAGCATCCCGGCCTTCTCCGGGGTGCGGGTCAGCGAGAACTTGAGCGGCAGGTCCGGGGGCCCGTAGACGCAGTTGTGGTCGAACCGGAAGCCCTCGAAGGAGGCTTTGGAGCCGCGGAAGGTCCACACGAGCTGCCCGTTCCACCCCTTGCGGCGCTCGGTGTTGTACTTGCCGGGGTCCTGCGTGTAGTAGATGATGTTGCGGATGAACCTGCCGGGGGCGCAGGTGTGGTGGCTCGCCGCCTCATCGGTGTAGCTGCCCAACTCCGGGTAATGCTGCCGGTAGACGTCATAACCGCCCTGCTCGCGGAGCTTCTTGATGTAGGAGTACGACAGCTCATCGAGATCGGGGTAGTTGCCGCTGCTGATCTGGAAACCCGGCGCGTCCACCACGATGTTGTTTTCCCAGGTGTTGTCCCGACCCTCGTGGTTGAACAGGCCACAGACGGGCACATCGTAGAGCACGTTGCCGAACACGGTCATGCCGACCTCGGGGGCGTCGAGGTAGATGCCCCAGGTGAAGCCCGGGTAGTGGAACTTCACCTTCCCCTCGCGCACCGGCGACCACGAGTTCTCCTTCCCGAAGCCCCCGCAGTGGTGGAAGACATTGTAGCGGATGATGCTGCCACGCTGGGTGTAGTCGCGCGAGGACATGTACAGCCCGCCAGTGTCCTCGCTCCCCAGGTTGGTGTGGTGGACGATGTTGTACTCGACCACGTGGTCGTTGCCGCCCATCAGGATCGCCTGGTGGTAGCAGTCGTGGATCAGGTTGTGGGTGGCGCGATTGCCGACCCCCATCAGGTTCACGCCCGTGTTGTAGGTCCGCTGGAACTCCGCGATGTGGTGGATGTAGTTGTTGTCCGCAAAGCAGTCGCCGCGCTCAAGGGTCTTGCGGTTGCCGGCGTTGATGGCAACGCCGCCGGCGCCGGTGGCGGTGATGTCATTGCCCACGGCCCCGCACCTGCGCCCGCCGGTGACGCTCACAGCCCACGCGCCGCAGTTGCGGATGGTGCTCTGGGCGATCAGGCAGCGCTCACAGTCCTTCATCGTCACAGCGGTGGCATCGCAGGCCTCGATGGTGAAGCCGCGCACGGTCACATTCTCGGCCTGCTCCAGGGCGACGATGGTGCCGGTCACGGGGGCGTATACTCCAGTAGCGCGGGCGGCCTCGCCCGCGCCGGGCAGGCGAGCCGCCTGCCCTACTTGGCTGCCCTGCGGGGGCCAGAAGTACAGCACCTTCGTGCGCTTGTCGAGGTACCACTCCCCCGGCGCGTCCAGCTCCTCCAGCAGGTTGCGCACAAAGTAGCGATCTCCGACCATCAGTCCATAGCCCACGGGGCTGGCGAGGCTGATGACGTTCGTCGCCTTGTCGGCGGACTTGATTCCACAGGTGTTCCACGCCCAGCCGTACGCCGGGTGGATGCAGACCTGGGCGTCCTGCACGTTGGTCCAGGTAGGCTTGATGACATCATCCGTGGCGGTGAAGTGGTCCTTGCTCTTGGCGATGTTGTCGGAGACGGAGCGGTTCGTGGCCGGCGCGGGGTCGGTCGCCAGGACGTAGGCCCACTGCCCGAAGTGTGGGTCGCTCCGGTCGGCGTTGGGATAGCGCGCCATCTCCATGCGCTGCCCATCGCAGAAGAGCTGCCGGAAGGTGATGTTCTCCAGGGGCGTGCCCTTCAGGTCGCACTGGAGGATGCTGCCCTTCCAGGGCCGGAAGCCGGAGACCCGCCGCGCCCCGACGAGGACGGGCTTCTCACCGCGGTACGCACGGTAGACCACCGGCCGGGCCACGGTGCCCGAGTCCTCGGCCCCCAGCGTCAAGGGCGCCGTCAGCTCGTAGATGCCCCCACGCACATAGACCGTGACCGCCCCCGCGGCCTTGAGCTTCCGCGCCTCATCGCGAGCCCGCGCCAGCGTGGCGAAGGGCTTGGCCAGCGTCCCCGGATTGGCGTCATTGCCACCGGGCGCGACGAAGATAGACTGCTCGGCGGCGTGAGCGGTCGCGCACACTGTCAACAGGAGGACGAGTGAGAGCCATCGCATGTCGCACCTCGCGCGGCTGACGCCGCTGCATAGACTGCCTTCAGCGATACCCCCGCCTTCTCTGCCGCGGCCGCGCAGTCCTCGTACTCCGGCGCGGCGGTGAGTACCTTGCCGTCTCGCTTGCCCAGCTTCATCCGGATCGGGCCGTACGGCGTCTCCACCGTCACATGCTCGCGGTCGAGGCAGTCGCGCTCGACCCGCTGCCGCCGCATGCCCAGGCTCGTGGTGTGCATCAGGATGGCCTCGGCGACAGCGTCGGCCCGCTCCTCATGCACCAGCGCCGACAGCATCGTCGCCGGGCGGTTCTTCTTCATGAAGATCGGCGTGGCCCACACGTCCACTGCTCCGGCGGCGAAGAGCTTCTCCATCGCGTAGCCGAAAAACTCGCCGCTCATGTCGTCGAGGTTGGTCTCGAGGAGGACCATCGCCGCGTGCCCACATCGTGGCGCGTCCGGGACGTCCGCGCCCACGCGGCCCGGGGCACCGGCGGCCACGTAGCTCTCGCCCACGAACAACCGCACCAGGTTCGGGATCGGGAAGTCCTTCGTCCCTGCGCCCAGGCCGGTGGCGGTGACGGTCATCGCCGGGCGCTCCCCGACCTCGGCCAGCGCCACGGCCAGCCCGGCCCCGGTCGGGGTGACGGTCTCGCCCTCGAGGTCCAGCGGGTACGTCGGCACGCCCTGCAGCAGGTTCGCCACCGCCGGAGGGGGCACTGGCAGGCGGCCGTGCTGGGTGTCTACATAGCCATGGCTCACCGGCAGGGGCGAGCAGTAGAGCTTCTCCACGCCCAGCAAGTCCAGCCCGATGACGGCCCCGCACACGTCAATGACGGTGTCCATGCCCCCCAACTCGTGGAAGTGCACTTGCTCGCGCGGCACGCCATGGGCCTGGGCTTCGGCGGCCGCGATCCGCTCGACGACGCCGACGGCACGGTCGCAGAGGTCCGCGCGCAGGTTGCCGGCGCGGATGATCGCAATGACGTCGTCGGCGCTCATGCCGTGCTTGTGCTCACGCCCGTGGTTGTCGTGATCGTCACCGTGGTGGCGATGGTGATGCTCCTCTTCGACGTGCACCTTCAGGCCGCGCAGGCCGCTCTTGCGCACTTCCTCAGCCCGCAGCGTCCAGCCGTGCAGCGGCAGCCCGCGCAGCGCGGTCTCGATGGCCGCCAGGTCCGCGCCCGCGTCCACCAGCGCGCCCAGGAACATGTCGCCGCTCAGCCCACAGAACACATCCAGATAGGCAATCCGCAAGGTTCAGTTCTCCATTTCGGTTGAGGATCGGGATAGAGTTCGCGCTATGGAGCGGGCCAACCTCCGGCTCCCTGCACCATGCGCCCCGCAGAGGTGAGACGGCGCAGGGCGACGAACGAACCGACCATGAAGGCCCTGCGGAAGCACGAGGATGTGATCCAGCTCCTGTCCGCCCTCGCCGTCGCGGCGTTGGTGGGCCGGTGGCTGCACACGCGCGGCTGGCCGTGGGTAGAGTGGCTGCCGGCCGCGATCCTGGCCTTCTTCGGCGTCGGCTTCGTCTGGATCATCGTGTGGTTCCTGTGCCGCAAGCTCACCTACGGCAAGATGGCGGCCCGGAACAAGGCAGACCTGCAGGCCGGTGGCGACGGCTGGCCGGGACATGGAGGCGAGGGTCGAGGGTGAAGGGGCAAGGGTGGAGGGTAACGGCCAAGACACAGCCTCCGAGACACTCTCACAGCCCCGCTGCAGGACCCTTGACCCTTCACCCTTGACCCTCGACCCTGGACCCTCTACCCTCACCCCCATGCGCATTGGCTTCCATATCCCTGTGAGCGGCGGGCTGCAGAGCACCATGCGGGGCGCTCTGCAGCGACGCTGCCAGACGCTCCAGGTCTTTGCCGCAGCCCCGGTGCAGTGGCAGGAGCGGCGCTCCGATCCCGCGGAGGACGCGGCCTTCGTGGCGGCGCGGCGCCGGCACGACCTCCACCCACTCTTCGTCCATGCCCCCTATCTGCTGAACCTCGCCAGCCCGGACCGTGCACTGCGCGCCAGGAGCATCCGCCGGCTCGTCGCCGACATGCGGGTGGCCGGCGCGTGGCAGGCGGAGGGCGTCGTGCTGCACCTGGGCAGCGGCGGCCCCGACACGCCGCCACGGAAGGCGGTCCAGCGCGTCGCAACGGCCCTGCGGCAGGTGCTGCACGATACGGACGGGCCAACGCGACTGATCCTCGAGAACAGTGCCGGGCAGGGGAACATCGTCGGGGATACGCCGGAGGAGCTGGCGGAAGTGGTGAACCTCACCGGCGGCGAGCGCCTCGGCCTGTGCCTGGACACGGCCCACGCCTTCGCAGCCGGCTATGCCATACACACGCCGGAGGGGCTGGGCGCGCTGCTACGGCGGCTGGACAGACTAGTGGGGCTCGACCGGCTGCGGCTCATCCACGCCAACGACTCGCTGGGAGCGCTGGGGAGCAACCGCGACCGGCACTGGCACATTGGCCAGGGGGAGATCGGCCCGGCAGGCTGGCGGGCCATCCTGGCCCATGCGAGCCTGCGCCCGCTGCCGTTCGTCATGGAGACGCCAAAGGGGCTCAAGACGGCGCTAGAGGAAGACCTGCGGAACCTGCGGGCCTTGCGGCGGTACATCCCCCGGGAGATCAGGCCGCAACTGCCACGCAAACGGCTCTGAACAGGATGCAAGGATGAAAGGATGTGCAGGATACGGCATCGGCCTCGTCTCTGCCGTTCATCCCAACCATCCTTCCATCCTTACATCCTGTATGCCGTTCGCCGTTACATCCTGACCTCACAGAACTTCCGCTCCGCCGCGCTCTCCCTTGCCCTCAGGCATGTCAGCGCGCTCGTGATCCCGGCTGCGATCGGGCTGCGTGAGTTGCCCTGCTTCTGGACGATCTGCAGGAAGTCGTAGCAGAGCTGCGTGTCGCCGCCGAAGTGCCCCCCGCCGGCCTCGAAGCGGATCGTGTCATTGCGCAGGCTGTGGTGCTCGAAGACCTTGACCTCGCCGGTGTACCAGTCGAACTCGACGGTGCCGTGGTAGCCGAAGAAGCGCGCGCCACGCGCCCCGGCCTTGACGCGGGCGAAGAAGTTCTGCGAGTAGCTCGCCTGCACTCCGCTCTCAAACTCGACGATGGCGTTGCCGCTATCCTCGTTCTGGATGCTCTCCGAGAACATGCAGTGCATCCCCGCCCCGCGCTTGACCCCGTTGCCCTGCCCGCGCTTGTAGAACAGGTTGAACGGGCTCTCGATGCACGTCTCCTGCTCGTCGCAGTCATCGCACATCAGCCCCTCGGGCTTGTCGCCGCCGTAGACCCGCCGTGAGTTCATCGCGCACACCCACTTCGGCGTCGAGCCCAGCAGGTACGAGATATAGTCGAAGTCGTGGGTGGCCTTCTGCAGGAAGAGCCCGCCGGTCTCGTTGAAGTCCCGGTACCAGCCCCCGTAGTACACCCATCCATACGGCACGTTGTTCCAGGCCTGCACGTGCTCGATGCTGCCCAGGCGACCTGACTCGATGATCTCCTTGGTCGTCAGCGCCAGTGTCGTCAGGCGCAGCGGGAAGGAGACGACGACCTGGGGCGCGTAGTCGGCGAAGGCCTCGGCCAGCGCCCGCACCTGCTCCATGCTGGTGGCTACGGGCTTCTCCAGGAACAGCGGCAGCTTGCGCTGGGCGACCTTCAGCGCGCTCGGGGTGTGCAGCGAGCAGCGTGTACCGACGAGGACGCCGTCGAGTTGCTCCGTGTCGAGCATCTGGTCGGCGTCCTCATACAAGACTGTGTCCTTGAGGTCGTCGGCGAACTGATCCTTGTACTCCGGCCCCTTCGGGTCGGTGATGGCCGCGATGGTGAAGGGCACGTCGAACTGCTTCAGCCCGTTGATGATGCCGCGAATGCGGCCGCCGTAGCCGATGACTCCGAAACGTAGCATGGTGGACCTCACGATCAGTGTTGGCTCACAGGGTGGACACGATGACGGCCAGGGACAGACAGGATGCGGCAGCGGGATGCGCTACCGGCAGGACGTGGGAGCGGTCACCGACCGCGACCGTCGTGGGACTCGG
>JAJFUB010000131.1 GCA_021372615.1 bacterium
ACCCGCGCTCCGACGGCGTCAGCGCCTCAGGTAGTCTTCCGCCAGCACGACCGCGGCGTAGTCGTCCACCGGCCGGGGCGGGGTCCACATCCCGCGGGGCAGGAGACGCTGCCACCAGCGGGGGGCCTGCTCCTGGAAGTACCGCGCGCGGGCCCGCAGGGTCGAGTGCTCCTCGGGCACCAGCGTCACCGCGAGGTTGGGGACGATCTGGCGGATGGCCGCGACGACGTCGCGCGCGCCCGTCCCCTCCCCGATGATGACCGTCGCCCCGGTCTGCTGCTGGAGCAGGTAGTGGCACGTCAGGCCGATCTCGGCGGTCGGCACGACGGCGCGAAAACGGACGCCCTCGTCGGTGACGAGGGCCAGACCGCACTTGTCCCGACCGGGATCAATCGCCAGAACGGTCCTGCCCATTCGTCTCCGCCCCCTCCTCCCCCACCTCGATACGGATGAGCAGCGGGTCGGTGATGTACGTATCGGCGGCCGCCACGACGCGGACGAGCACGGGGCCCTTGTGGGCCGTCACAGCGTCGAGGGCCTCGAAGAGCTGCACGAAGTTCACGCCGCCGTATTCACCGGTCACCGGGTCGGCCAGCAGCCCATTCTCCTTCGCCTCGCGCCGGACGATCTTGGTCACGAGGTTCCACAGTTGCTTGAACACCTCGGGCCGGGGCAGCGAGCCGTCGATCTCGACCTTGTAGACGAGTTGGTTCTCGAGAAACACCCGCACGTAAGGCAGCGCCCACAGCTCCACCCCGACCGGGGCCACTTCGTCGTGGTACATGCGGCGCGCGACCCGCACCCCGATGACGAAGGTGCGCTTGCCGGCCGCCTGCAGTTGCTTGGAGAAGGCTTCGACGATGGCGGCCTGATCGGGCAGGGCCCCGCCGGGTTGCATGTTGGGCGGCAGGGGGCGGATGAGCCGCACTGCCAGGCCGTTCGGTCCGGGCTCTGCGCCCCGGCCGGCCGCGGCCTGCCCGGCCGTGATCAGCACCCGCAGCACCCGGTCCTCCGTCTCCGCCAGATCATCCCCCACCTCCACGATGGTGCGCACCAACTCGTGGCCGGTTTCCAGCTCCACCGGGCTGTTGATCAGGCGGATGACATCGGCGAAGTCCGACTTGAGGCCATCCACCTGCGCCTGGAGGGCAGTGACCTCCGACCCCTTCACGGTCACCTCATCTTGCCTCTCCGCCAGACGCGCCGACGTCTCCGTCAGCCTTTCGTTCAGCGCCGTCAGGCGGTCCTGAAGACCGTCCAGTTGCCCCTGGAGCTTCTCGATCAGACCCCGCAGGCGGCTGGCGCTGCCGGCGGCCCGCCGCACTTCCTGCTGGGCGGCGCCGAGCTGCCGGTTCGTGGCCGCGACATGCTGCCGGGCCTCGCCCAGGCTGTTCTGGGTGGTGGTGAGGTAGCCGCGCAACTCCATGGCACGCTGCTCGCTGCGGTGCGCCTGGGCCTCGGTGCGCTGCTGCTGCGCTTCCAGCTCCTGGTTCTGCTGCAGTAGCTCCGTCTGGCGCTGGCGCAGCTCGTCAATGTGAAACAGGGCGTCCCGGGCTTCGGAGCTGCCGAGCAGGGCCGCCCCGACACCGATGAGCGGCAGCGCCACGCCCACGGCGATGCCGATGAGCCGCGCCGTCGTGCGTGGGCGCAGGCCGAAGAGGCTGTGGCGGCCCTTGCCGAGGCGATAGCCGATGACGTCGCCGGCCCAGGCGATGAGACCGCCCAGGATCGGCAACACGATAAGGGCAAACCAGCCGAAGGTGGACATGATGGGGAACCGTCCGGCATTTCGCGGCGATGGCCGGCGTCACCTGCACGCAGAGCGGAGCCGAGGGCCCCTACTGCGCCTTGGCAAACAGCGCGATGCCGGCTCCAAAGAGCACCGTGTTGGGCAGCCACGCCGCCACCACGCACGGGATCGCGCCCTGCTGCCCGACCAGGACCAGCGAGTAGAACATGACGTAGTAGGCCAGAGCGATGACCAGCGACAGGCCCAACCCAATGCCGGCAGTGGCCCGGGCGGGCCGCAGGCCCAGGGGAATGCCCACGAAAGCGAAGAACGTGGGCAGCCACGGCAACGCCCAGTGCATGTGGATATACTGGATGATCTGCACCTGGTAGGGGCGGAAGGCCATACCCATCCGGCGCCGGTTGGCCAGCTCCCGCCACAGCTCGCGCAGGCTCATCTCATCGAGGATCTTCGGCTTTTTGGCCAGCTCCTGCGGC
Organism: bacterium; assembly: GCA_021372615.1. Taxonomy (NCBI): domain Bacteria; species bacterium. The sequence continues at coordinate 2,227 of JAJFUB010000131.1, forward strand.
GTCTTGCCCAGGTCGTGCACCCGCACGTTGAAGCTGACGCTCGTCTCGCGACCCTCGGCGTCCAGGGTCTTGTACTCCACGTTGCTCAGGACCCACTCGTTGTTCTGCCAGGAGGCCTCCTGGGCCTTGAGCGTCTGCCACAAGTCGCCGTTGCGCAGCTCCATGATGACCAGGTCCTCGAGCCGCATGTGCCGGGGGTCGTAGAGCCGCGCGTACACCAACCGCTGCGGCTTGGCCGGCGGCACCGCGAAGAAGAGGTTCTCGATGGGCTTGCTGCGTCGGGCGTACTCGCCCTGGATCCTGAAGGCCTCGTCCAGGCACGCCGGCATCAGCGACTCGTTGAAGCCGAGGTTCACCACCGAGATGAGCAGAGACATGACGAGGATCGGTGTGGCCACGCGCGGGAGACTCGCGCCGCCGGCCCGCACGGCGATGATCTCCCCGTTGCCCGACATGTTGGCCATGGCCATCAGCGCGCCGAACACTGTGGCCATCGGGAAGGAGAAGACGAAGACCTGGGGCAGGCGCAGGAAGAAGATGCGCATGACGGCCCCGGCAGGGAAATGGTCGCGCACGAGGAGCTTGAGCACCGTGGGGGCGACCTGCATGCCGATCAGAACGACCGTGAAGGCCCCCATGCCAAACAGGAAGGGGCCCAGGAACTCCTTGGTGATGTAGCGGTCAAGCAGGCGCATGAGGTCTGACTACATCCGGAACTTCTCGCCCAGGTAGTACTTCCGGGCGAGCGGGTCATTGGGGATGTCGGCGGATAGCCCTTCCACGCGGATTTGGCCCTCAAAGATGATGTACGCGCGCTCCGTGATGCCCAGCGTCTCGCGCACGTTGTGATCGGTGATGAGGATCCCGATGTTGTCATCCTTCAGGTGCGTGACGATGGCCTGGATCTCTTCGATGGCGATGGGATCCACGCCGGTGAAGGGCTCGTCGAGGAGAATGAAGGAGGGGTTCGTGCACAGCGACCGCGCGATCTCGACCCGGCGGCGCTCGCCGCCCGAGAGCAGCACCCCCGCGCGGTTGGCCAGGTGCGTCAGGCCCAGCTTCTCCATGAGGTGATCAGCCCGCTCGTGGCGCTGCTGGGCGGTCAGGTTCTGCATCTCCAGGATCAGCAGGAGGTTGTCGCGGACGCTGAGCTTGCGGAAGACCGAGGGCTCCTGCGCCAGGTAGCCCAGGCCCTCGCGGCAGCGCTGATGCATGGGCAGAGCGGCGAGGTCGCGGCCGTCCAGCAGCACCCGTCCCGCCTCACTCTGGATCAGCCCGATCATCATGTAGAAGCTCGTGGTCTTGCCCGCCCCGTTGGGACCCAGCAGACCGACGATCTCGCCCCGGTTCACCGAGACGCTGACGCCGTCCACGACCCGGCGCCCCCCGTATGACTTGACGAGACCCTCGGCGACTAGAGACATGGTTCCTCGATCGTTGCGGGGGCGCGGGCGTGGGGACACGCCCGCCCACACGGCTTCCATGCCCGCCCACGCGGCTACTGCGTCTTGGTTTCCACCGTCAGGTTGGCGTTGTCCACGGTCAGCTTGCTGGTCTTCAGGTTCGCCGTGATGGTCTCGCCGGTGAAGTGGATGGCCTCGGCGCGGGCGAGGCCGCCCTCGGCACCGGCGCCACCTTCACCCTCGACCGGCAGTAGGTCGGCCGTCGCGCCGCCGATGAGCTTCACGATCTGCGTATCGTCGGTGTAGGTGGCCTGCTGCTTGGCCGAGCCCACGATCTTGCGGCGCTGGCCGCTGGCGTCGGGCTTGGTGGTGATGGTGAAGTTCACCGGTCCGGCCGCCACGACCGACAGCACGCGGTCGGACTTGGGGCTGAGCTTCACCGCCATGGTCGGCGCGACCATCGTGGCATCATAGTTACCCGTCAGCACCAGCTTCGTCCCGCCGGAAAAGTCCACGGTGTTCGCCGCCCAGTCGTACTCCATGGTCTGGGCGGTGACAACGGCGTTCTGCGCCTTCTTGACCTGCTGGGCCACGGCCACCGCGGTGGCGACCAACATGAGGCCGACGAGGACCGAAACGATCAGCTTTCTGCTCAACGCGAACACCTCGCTGTGATGCGACTTGCCTGCCGGCCCGGGAGCGCGAGGGCGGCTCTGGAGAGCCGCGCTCCTACGGCGCCGGCCTAACCGCGGCGCTCGAAGCGCACGCCGCCGCGCAGGCGCACCTTCTTGGCCTTCGGGTCTACGACGATCTCCCGCGCCGTGGCCACATACTGCCCCTGCACAAACCGGGCGCCGCCGGAGCCCACGAGCTTCTGGGTACTGAAGTTGTAGACCACGTGGTTGACCTTGAAGGTGGCGCCGCCCTCGGTCATCCGCCCGTACACGCCCTCGTCGAAGGTCAGCACCTTCGCCGCGTAGTCGGCGTGGAACACGGGGGCCTGCAGGATGCAGGGCATCTTGGCCTTGCTGGTCATCTCGAACTGCACGTTGCGGCCGGTGACGGTCTGCTGGTCCTTGTCGAACTCCAACTCGCCCCGGGCGATGACCGACCACTCAAGCTGCCCCTGCGGGTCGCGCTGCTCGATCTTCGCCCCCTCGACCGCCAGGCCCGGCGCAGCCTTGCCCGGCTGCGGCTTGGTCGCCTCCGCCACGGGCGCCGGCGGGCCCGGCGGGGCGGTGTCGGCCGGCTCTTGGGAATGTCTCATGCCGAGGTAGATCGCGCCCACGGTGATCAGCAGCACCGCCGCGACTACCAACAGGGGAACGTGCTTGGACATGACGCCTCCGCCTCTGCCGTGCTACGACCGGCAGGGCTTCTGCCGACCCCACCGTGTCCGCCACAGGGCCACGATGGCCCGCCAGCCGTCCTGCCAGCGGATCTTCTTGCCCTCGGCGACGGTGCGGGGGTTGTAGTGGATCGGTACTTCGACGATCTTCAAGCCGCGGCGCCGCGCCTCCATTTCCAGCTTGGCCGCCGTCTCGAAGTCCAGATCGAAGCCGTTGCAGCACAGCTCCAGACTCTGCAACACCTCGCGCGGGGCCATTTTATAGCAAGTGGCGATGTCTGTCAGCTTGCTTTTGAACAGGCGCTGGAAGAACACGTTGACGAACTTCCCGCCCACGCGGAACATCGTGCGCTTCATCGCCTCCCCGCGCGCCTCGGCCCCCAACACCCGCGAGCCGAAGGCCGCCAGCACCCCCTCCTGCTGCATCGTCTCCAGGAGCTTCACCAGGTCATTCGGATCGTACTCCAGGTCCCCGTCCTGGACCACGACGTACTGCCCCTGGGCCAGGGAGATGCCTCGCCGGACGGAGTTGCCCTTCATCAGGTTCGAGGGCTGCAGGACCACGCGGACATCGTTGTACTGCAGGCCCTGGAGGATCTCGCGCGTGCCGTCAGTAGAGCAGTTATCCACCACGATGATCTCTTTGGCTATGGGCAACTCACGGACGCGCCGCAGCACCTCGAGAACCGTGGGCCTCTCGTTATAGACCGGGACGACAATGGAAAGTTGCGGGTCAGGAATGTCGGTCATGGATGCTCTTGTACCATGTGTAGGTGGCGCCAAGGCCCTCGGCGAGCGGCGTTGTGGCCCGCCAACCGATCTCCTCGGCGGCGCGACGCACGTCGAGGTACTGGTGCACGATCTCGCCGCTGGCGGTGTTCTGCACTTCGGGCGGCAGGTCCACGCCGCTGACAGCGACGATTTGCTTGACCAGTTCCAACACGGACACGGGAACGCCGGTGCCGATGTTGTACGCTCGCCCGGCCGCCGGCCCCTCGGCCACCGCCTGCGCCAGGGCCAGATATGCGCCGACGGCATCGCGGACGAAGAGGTAGTCGCGCAGCGGCGAGCCATCGCTGCGGATGATCGGCCGCTCGCCTCGCATCAGCGACAGCATCGTGGCCGGGACGATGCGGGAGGGGCTCGGGTCGCCGGGCCCGTACAGATTGGCGCAGCGCGTGACGGCCACGGGCAGGCCGTAGGTGTGGGCGAACATCCGGGCCAGCAGGTCCGCGCAGGACTTGGAGGCGTCGTAGGGGTGCAGTCCCAGCAGCGGCGCCTGCTCCTGGTAGGGCAGCTCCGGCTGGTCGCCGTAGGCCTTGTCGCTGGAGGCCACGACGATAGCCTCCACGAGGCCCCGTTCCCGCAGCTCCCGGCAGGCCTCCAGCAGCGTGTACGTGCCCCGCACGTTTGATTCCAGGGTGCTGTACGGCGAGCGGTTCGCCAGGCCGACGATGGCCTGGGCCGCCAGGTGGAACACGACCTGCACTTCGTGCTCATTGACGATGCGTCGGCAGGCCTCCAGGTCGGTGATGTCGCCCTGGACCAGCGCGACGCGCTCTTCCAGCCCGGACAGCTGCAGGTAGCTGTCCACCGGCCGGTCGCGGTAGAGGCCGATGACCGCGGCGCCACGGGCCAGCAACTCCTCGGCCAGATGCGAGGCCAGAAAGCCGTAGATGCCCGTCACCAGCACGCGGCGGCCCTGCCAATCAGTCATCCGATGCTCCCTCGGTCGCTGCGAGCCGCCGCCACGGCGCCTGCCCGCTCTCCCACAACTCGTTGAGCCGCAGGTTGTCCTTGTAGGTGTCCATACACGCCCAGAAGCCCTCGTGGCGGTACGCCGCCAGTTGCCCCGCCGCCGCCAGCCGTCTCAGGCAGCCCGTCTCCAGCGGGTCGTTGGGCTCCAGCCAGTCGAAGACCTCGCGACTGAAGACGAAGAAGCCGCCGTTGATCCAGTCGGGCAAGGACGGGTTCTCCACCATCTCTGTGACCGTGTCGGCGCCGTTGAGCGTCACGTGCCCGAACTGCGACCGTGCCCGCACGGCGGTCAGGGTCGCGACCTTGCCGCTGGCGCGGTGGAAGTCGGCGAGCACCCGCAGGTCCAGGTCAATCAGACCGTCCCCGTAGGTCACCATGAAGCAGTCGTCGTCCTGGACATGGGCCCGGATGCGGCGGATGCGCTCGCCCTTCTCGGAGTCCAGGCCGGTGTGGCACAGCGTCACGTTCCAGCGGGGCGCCTGCTCCTCCTCGACGAAGTGCCGGTCCACGCCGTTCCCGATCGTCAGGCTCAAGTCCCGCCCCTGGAACGGCAGGCGGTTCACGAAGTAGTCCACGATCTCGTCGGCCTTGTAGCCCAGCAGCAGCAGGAAGTCCGTCATGCCCGCCGCGGCGTAGATGTTCATGATGTGCCAGATGATCGGCCGGCCGCCGACCTCAAACAGGGCCTTAGGGTGGGCGGTCTCGCCGCCGAGCAGCCGCGTGCCGCGTCCCCCGGCCAGAATGGCGATCTTCATCACATGCTCCCCACGAAGGGTGGCGGGTAGTGCGCCGCCACCAGCGCGCCGTAGCCGCACACGGACCATAGCGCCATGGCCAGCACCACCACCAGCGCTAGCGCCACCGCCCACTGTCCGGCGCGGCGCCGCCCCACGTCCCACAGTCCCAGTACCGTCAGCAGGGCTAGGGGTCCATTCGCCGTGAATAGGTAGCGGGCCTGCGCCTGGTAGAACTCGGTGTTGAAGCGCAGGAAGAACACGACGACAACGACGAGCAGGATCCAGGCCAGCGTCCACACCTGCCGGCGCCAGTCAGGCGCTGCGACCGAAGGGCTCTCCTGGGCACGGCGTGGGCTGCGCTTGCCGCCGGACCTGGCAGGGCTAGGCTCCGGGGAGCCCTCCCCCACCTCCACCGGCCGCACACGCTGCCGCACCAGCCCGGCCAACACCAGCAACCAAACCAGGAAGCCCAGCAGGTAGTACCACGCGGGGCTCCACACGTTCGCCTGGCCGTAGACGCCCCAGAAGCTCAGCGCCGTATTCATAACAACCAGGGAGAAGTACGCGCCTCCGCTCAGCCCGAGCTTGAAGAAGTACTCCGGGGTCGCCCGATCCACCTTGAACAGACGGTTGAAGACTGCCGCCGCCAGCGGATCGCCATAGATGATCTGGTTGCGCACAAACCACCAGCCGGCGACAACGACGACCACTGCGGCGATGATCGCCAGCGCCGTCAGCGCCTGCCGCGTGGCCGTGGCGCGCTCCTCATCGCTCTGCTCTCGCCGGGAGACGGCCATCACGACCGCCAGCAGCACGACCGGGGCCAGCGCCAGCGACGTGCTCTTGGACATGAGCGCGAGCGCCCAGGACAGCCCCAGCCACGCCGCACGGCGCGTCGTGAGCCCCTCCTCCACGATGACAGCACAGAGCAGGAACGTCAGCAGGCAGAGCGCCTCGGCCAGGCCGTCGTTGGTCACGGCCGACAGTATCAGCGTCCGCCCCGGCCACAGCGCCAGCAGCAGCGCCGGCGCGAGCGCCAGGAAGCGACTCTGGGCGAATACGCGCCGCCCGAGCAGCCACGCCAGCCAGACGCCAGCCGCCGCGACCAGGACGCTCCAGAGCCGCAGCGCCACGACCGGCCCATAGGTCGCCTCGGTGGCCGTCTGGCCGCTCAGCAGCTCCTGCACGGCCAGAGACGGCAGCGCCGACAGGTAGTACAGGGGCGGCTGGTGGGCCTCGTAGTTGTCGTTGGCCGACAGGAACACGGGGAGGGTATGGTGCCGCGCCAGCCAGATGACGTACCCGGCGTGGCAGGCCTCATCGGGCGGGGTCGGGCGCGGGTCACTGTAGTTCGTCGGCACCACCAGCGCTGCGATGGTCCCGAAGATGACGAACACGGCGACCGGCAGCAGCCCGAGCTTCAGCGGTGGCCTGGAAGCGGTCATGGGCTACTGCCCCCGACCACGGCGAACAGCATGAACTCCGGGTGGAGCGAGAAGGTCGTCACGGGTTGCAGCAGGTCCGTCTGGACGGCCTCGCGCAGCAAACTCATGGACTTGTCCTGCGAGTTGGTCAGGTCGGGGAGGTACCGGGCATTCAGCAGCACGTGCGTGATCCCCAGTTCCCGGTAGCGGGTGATGAGCTGCGACGGCGCGCTCATGCTGTCGTAGGGGATCAGGTCGGAGTGCCCGTACTCGGCCCAGAAGGCATCGCGGTTGAAGTAGAAGGTGCGCACCTCGCCATAGGTCGCGATGCGCGCGTCAGGCGGGGTGTTCTGGGCGATGTACGCGCTGGGCTCGTAGACATCGAGGGTCTCCAGCAGGTACTGCTCGCGCGACTGCAGGCCGAACACGACCGGGAGTGCCGGCACCGCCAGCATGGCGACGACACCGAGGGTCGCCACCGACTGGAGCCCGATCGCCGCGATGACGAAGTACGAGCCCAGGCGCCCGCCGCGCGTATACCGCACGATCACATATCCCGCCGCCGGCGCGAGGATCGCCAGCATCGGCAGCAGATAGCGCCCGAGCTGCATGGACACGAACCACCAGAGCCACATCGGGAGGAAGAGCCAGCAGGTCAGCCGGACGGCCGGCGGGCGCGGTCGCAGCAGAAGCAGCAGCGGCAGCAGCGCCAGCCACAGGGGGCCGATGGAGGTCATCAGCAGGTTCTGCAGCGCCCCCAGGTTCACCTCATACTCCGAGGGCAGGTACGTCAGCCCGAGGGGCGCAAACAGCCATTTCCAGGGCTCTCTGGGGCCCGCCAGCAGCCGCTTCCAGCGCGGCATGGCGTCCAACTCGGTCTGTGGCGGCAGCTCCCCCAGGCCGAACTCGAGCTGGTGCCGCTGGTAGGCCAGTGCCCGGTCGGCCGACCAGTGCTTGCCCCCGAACACCCCGTAGGCGAACGGGTAGAAGGGATTGCCGGTGTTCACGGCGCTGCGCACATACCAGGGGGCGGCCAGGCACAGGCCGACCATCGTGGCGAAGGCCGTGCGCACCAGGCGTGTCCGGAACGACACGCCCCCATTGGCGCCCGCGGGCTTCACCAGCAGCGAGGCGGCCATCAGCACCCCGAAGACGGCCAATCCCTGCATCTTCACGGTCATGGAGCAGCCGGCCAGCAACGCGGCCAGCACCAGGTCCGGCGTCCGCCCGCTCTCGCGCCAGTGCAGGAAGGCCAACACCGCCAGCAGGACGTACGCCAGCAGCGCCAGGTCCACATACGCCACGCTGGCCAGCCACACAAACATGGGACAGGTGGCCAGCACCAGCATCCCTGCCGTGCATGTGCGTGACCCCAGGAACCGGCGCCCGATCAGGAACACCGCAAACAGGGCGATGAGCCCATGGAACCAGTGACAGAGCTTGGCGGCGGTCGCCGAGCCATACAGCAGGCCCAGGCTGTAGAGCATCTGCATGTTCGACGGGAACTGCGAGTGGTGGTCATGCCAGAGCGGGACGACTTCGTGGTGGCGGGCGTAGAACGAGGCCTGTGCGAGATGCTCGGCGAGCCCGTCGAAGTCCCGCCCCGCGGGGGGCTCCAGGGCGGTGATGAGCGAGCCGAGCAGTAGCAGCAGTAGAATCGCCGCCAGGGGCGCGTGGAACTCCGACCGGAAGGCCCGCAGGAAGCTGCTCAGGACCCGCAGCAGCCCCTCCCACAGCAGGTCCCAGTTCCCCAGTCCGGCCACCGCGAACACGGCCAGCATCACGGCGGCGGACCAGGCGGTCAGGTGGTGCGCCAGGCCCAGAGCCAGCGTCCCGTAGCCGATGAGCACGGTGCCGACGGCGGCGCCGCTGAGCAGTCGCTCGGGAAGGGCTTCCGGCGCCAGGCGCGTCAGGCGCAGCAACTGCGCCCCGACGGGCACGGCTACACAGGTGATGATAAGGAAGATCAGGAAGCCCAAGACGCTATCCGCCCGTGAGGGCCGCCAGATAGGCGACCATGATCTGGCGGATGAACAGGATCACCGCCAGCAGGCACCAGAGGCCCCCGACGATCTGCACCCACATCGGGAGTTCATCGTTCACTTTTGACATAACGATACCACCAGACACTCCAACACCGTGCGCTCATCCGCCTTCTGATCGGACATGCCCTTGAGCACCAGGTCGGTCTCATACAGCCGCACCATCGCCCGCGCCAGTTGGGGCTCGGTGAAGTTCCGCGCCTGGGCGGCCAGCTTCCCCTGCACGAAGGAATGGGCCGTGGCCAGCGAGGTGTCCTCAGGGAAGGCGGCCTTGATCTCGTCGGGGAGGCTGTCCAGGGAGCGGCAGAACTTGAGCGCGTAGACGGCCTGCCACAGCAGGCGAACCTGGCGGGCGATCATCCCCAGAATCCCGATGGCGGCCCCGCGCTTGGTCCCGGCGGGCATGAGCGTACGGACGATGTCAATGGCCGTCGGCGCATCGCGGCGGCCGATGGCGTCCACGAGGTCGAACACGCCGCGATCATCACCGGCGGACGAGGCCGCCTGGACATCGGCGATGGTGATGAGCGGCGCCGCCCCCACGTAGACCGCCAGCTTGGCGATCTCATTGGCCAGACGATCCACATCGCTGCCGGTCGTGTTCACCAGCGTCTCGACCGCCGCCCGGTCGATCTGCTTGTCGTAGCCGGCGACTTCCTGGGCCACCCAGCCGGCGATCTGCCGGTCGCCTGGCTCGGCGAGCTGGCGCACCTCCCCCACCTTCTGCGCCAGTTTCAGCAGCTCCGCGGCCAGCGGGGGTTTCTTCTTGTCCCGATCGCTCTTGGGGGCGGTGGTGATGATGACCGTCGTGCCCGGCGGCGTGTTCTCCAGCGGGCGCGTCAGCAGCTTCTGGTCCTTCGCGCCCACCGCCTGCAGCTCGTGCACGACAACCACCCGCTCATCCGCCAGCAGCGAGGCCGACGGGATGGCGGCGGCGATGACCTCCAGCTTGTCCTCGCCCGCCCAGTACTGCTCGAGCGAATACTCCAGGTCTTCCGGCCGCAGTAACTCGCCAACCAGGCGCTGTAGCTCGCGGCGCTTGAGGACATACGAGGCACTGTGGAGGACGATGAGTGGTCGAGCGGGGTCTGGCACGGCGATCTCCTGGCGAAGCGACTGGACCTGATTGTAATGCCGGGGTGGGACGAAGGCAAGAAGAAGGAACCCGTCGCGACTGCAGGGAAGACACTCCTATCTGACTGGAGAGGACCCCGATCATGCCTGACGTGCTCATGCACATCAACTACTTCGAGGCTGGCTACTCACTTAGCACGCTGTTCGACGAGGCCAAGTTCTACGGCTACGACGGCGTGGAGCTGCGCGGCACGCGCGAGGGCTTGACGCCGGCCAAGTACGTCGCCCAGGTCAAGAAGGAGATGGCCCGCACCGGCCTCTGCGTCGTCATGGCCTGCCCCTGCAACCTCAACAACCCCAAGGCTGACGAGCGTGCCGCCGCCGTGGAGCAGTCCACCGACCTGCTCAAGAAGGCCGCGGCCATCGGCGTGAAGCTGTTCAACACCATGGCCGGCTCACTGACCGTCGCCGGCATTCCCTACACCGAGTTTGACAAGCACGGCTCGGGGGCCGCGACGTGGGAGCAGTGGGCCTGGGCGGTGGAGGGCTTCCAGCAGTTGGGCGCCGTCGCCGAGGAACTCGGCGTCCGCATGGCCTTCGAGACCCATAACGGCTACATCCACGACCTCGCCAAGCCCACTGCCGAGTTCCTGCGGCGCATCGGCTCGCCCGCGATCGGCGCGAACCTGGATATGGGCAACATCGTGCTCAACAAGAACGGCGAGCCGCTGCGTGACGCGCTCAGCATCCTGGGCGACAAGGTCTACTACAACCACCTTAAGAACATCTTCAAGCCCTCGACGGGCGGCTACATCGTCTGCGGGTTGTCCGACGGTGTGATTGACAACCGCGTGTGGGCCCAGACGCTCAAGGACACGGGGAATCGCAGCCCGATCTGTCTCGAGGCCCCACGCCAGGGCGACCGCGACTTCTTCGCCAAGGCCGACATCGAGTACTTCCGGTGGGTCCTCGAGGGCATCGGCTGGGCCTAGTGCCGTAGGAGCGCCGGCTTCCAGCCGACAGCCGTAGGAGCGCGGGCGTTCCAGCCCGCGCCGTGCCATCCCAACCGCGGGCTGGAAAGCCCGCGTTCCATTGCCATGAGCTACCTTCTCTTCGCCACCGACTACCCGCCCCAGACCGGCGGCATCCAGCGTTACCACAGCAACCTCGCGCTGGCCCTGCAGGCCCTGGGGCGGGAGGTGCACGTGGTGGCCACGGAGTCGTCGGGCTGGCAGGAGCATGACGCCGCCGCACAGGTGCCGGTGACCCGCATTCCCGGGGGCCTGAGCAAGCTGCGGACGACGCAGCGCATGCGCGATCAGGCCCTCGCGCTTGCCAACGGCCTCAGCCGGCCCCTGAGGGGCATCGTCGCGACGAAGTGGTCGCCCGAAGGGTTGGGGGCCCTGCAGGCGGCGCGGCGGCTGGGCGTGCCGTGGGGCGTGTTCGGCCACGACCGCGAGTTCATCCTGCACGCCGCCAATGTCATCAAGTGGGCGCTGCAGAGCTACCTACTCACCCGCGCCGACCTCTGCTTCGCCATCAGCAGCTATGCCGCGGACAGCTTCCGCCGGGGCTTTGCCCCCGCGTCGCACATCCGTATGGTCGGCTGCGGCATCGAGAGTGAGCTATTCCAGCCGGACCCGACCACCGCGGCGCGGCTGCGGGAGCGCTTCGGCCTGCAGGGACGGCCCGTGCTGCTGACCGTCTCCCGCCTGGTCCCCCGCAAGGGACACCTGACGGTCATGCAGGCCCTGCGGACGGTGAAGCAGCGGTTCCCGGACGTCGCCTATCTGATCGTCGGCGAGGGCGAGTTCCGCGCCCGGCTGGAGCAGGGCATCGTCGCGAACGGCTTGCAGGGCCAGGTCATCATGGCCGGCCGTGCCGGTGACGACGAGCTGTGCGGCTACTACACGCTCGCCGACGCCATGGTCATGCCCAGCTATGACATCCCCGGCAAGCCGACCGAAGGCTTTGGGCTGACGTATCTGGAAGCGAACTGCTGCGGGACGCCCGTGATCGGCAGCCGCACCGGCGGCATCCCCGACGCCATCGAGGAGGGGTGCAGCGGGCTGCTGGTACCCCCGCGCGATCCGAGGGCCCTCGCGCAGGCGATTGAGCGCCTGCTGGGCGACCCTCAGGCGGCGCGCGCCATGGGTCGCTACGGTCAGGAGCGCGCCCGCACGCAATTCGCATGGGGGCAAGTGGCGCGGCGCGTGGACGCCGCGTTCGAGGAGCTATGTCAGCCAAGAGCAAGCTGAGACAGGCGCGGCGCATTGTGTTCGTGGACCAGGCCGAGGACATCGGCGGGGCCGAGCAGAGTCTGCTCGAGCTGCTGCCGCGCCTGGACCGGCGCCGCTACCAGCCGCTCCTGCTGCACACCGCGGGCGCGCACTGGGCGGACCGCGTGGAGCTGGCCGATGTCCCCCGTCTCCCGGTCCTCACGCCCTCGCCGCTGCTGGTCGCCAAGCGCGATGAGCTGAAGCCCGGTGTCATCGCCTCATATGACCACCTGATCGCCTCGCGGCGGCCAGTAGCCGAACTGCGCCGCGCCATCGTCGAGCAGCGGGCGGACCTGGTGCACACCAACGCCCTCAAGAGCCACCTGCTGGGCGGCTTTGCCGCCACGCTGGCGCGCGTCCCGCTCGTGTGGCATGTGCGCGACATCCTGACCGAACCCCCGGCGCGCAAGTGGCTGCTGCAGACGGCGCGCTCCTTCAAGCCCTACATCATCGCCATCTCCGAGGCCGTCGCGGAGCAGTTCCACCCCTTGCGCCACCTGCTGCACCTGCGCGTCATTCAGAACGGCATTCCCCTGGACAAGTTCTGGCCGGGACAGCCGTCGGGCGCGCTGCAGCAGGAGTTGGGGCTCGGCCCTGAGGACGAGGTCGTTCTAGTGGTGGGGCGCCTCACGCCCTGGAAGGGGCACGAGATGCTGCTGCAGGCAATGCAACTCGTGCGCGAGCAGCGTCCCCGGGCCCGACTCCTGGTGGTGGGCACGACGACCTTCTGGGAGAAGAGTTACGAGCAGGACCTGCGCGCCAGGGCCGAAGCGCTGTCGCTGGGAGACTGCGTGCAGTGGCTCGGGTTCCGCACCGACATCGCTGACTTGCTGCGTCTCTGTAATGTCTTCGTGCTGCCCTCCATCAACGAGCCCTTCGGGCGCGCGCTCGTCGAGGCCATGGCGGCGGCCAAGCCTGTCGTCGCGATGCGCAGCGGGGGCGTGCCGGAAGTGATCCGCGACGGCGTCTGCGGCCTGCTGATCGAGCCCGGCCAGACCCGGCACCTCGCCGACGCCATCAGCCGCCTGCTGGCCGACCGGCGCTTCGCGCATGAGATGGGGCAGAACGGGTGGCGGCGGGCCAACCGCTACTACGACATTCGGCGCGTCGCGCGCGAGGTGCAGGAGGTCTACGAGGAGATCCTCGGGCGCTAGGACAGGTCTCCAGGAGATGCAACGAGCCGCGACCAGGATGATCGCGGCTCGTGTCGTTTCTGTTAGCCCACGTCTAGCGGCGCCGGAGGAAGGCCGGGATGTCTATGTCGTCCTCGTCGTAGGTCGGCTCTTCCTGGTACGGGGTAGCGCGGCGTGGCTGGGTCTGTTCGGACGCGGTCTCGGGCTGGGCGGGGGCGGCCGTGGCCGCTGCCGCGGGCGCTGAGGCTGGACTCGAGGCAGCCGCTTCCTTCGTCGCCGGGGCTTCCGCGGCGGGCTCGCGCTGCTCGAAGCCGGTCGCCAGCACCGTGATCCGCACGGTGCCCTCCATCTTGTCGTCAATCACCGCGCCGAGGGTCAGGTCCGTCTCATCGCCGTCGCCGCTGGCGGCTTCCTGCACGATGCGCGCGGCGGCATGGATCTCGTCGAGCGTCAGGTCGGGACCGCCCGTGACGTTGAGCAGGACGGCGCCGGCGCCGGCGATGCTGGTCTCCAGCAGCGGGCTGTTGATCGCGGCCTGCGCGGCGTCGGTGGCCCGGTTCTGGCCGGAGGATTCGCCAATGCCCATCATGGCCGTCCCGGCGTCCGCCATCACGGCGCGCACGTCAGCGAAGTCGAGGTTGATGAGACCCGGCACAACGATGACTTCGCTGATGCCCTTGACGCCCTGCTGCAGCACGGTGTCCGCGAAGGCGAAGGCCTCCTTGAGCGTCAGTTCCTTCTCGGCCAGGGACAGCAGGCGATCATTCGGGATGACGATGAGGGTGTCCACGTTGGCCTTCAGGCGCGCCAGGCCCTCTTCAGCCAGCTTGGTGCGCTTCTTGCCTTCGACGGAGAAGGGCTTGGTGACGACGGCAACCGTGAGGGCGCCCAGCTCCTTGGAGATCTCCGCCACAATGGCGCTGGCGCCCGTGCCGGTGCCGCCGCCCATCCCAGCGGTGATGAACACCATGTCGGCCCCGTCGAGGGCGATCATGATGTCCTGACGGCTCTCCTCGGCGGCCTTGCGGCCCAGCTCGGGGTTGCCGCCGGTGCCCAGACCGCGGGTCAGCTCGGCGCCGATCTGCAGCTTGCAGTCCGCCGCCGACAGGTCAAGCACCTGGTTGTCGGTGTTGACCGCCAGGTACTCCACACCCATGAGTCCGGACTCAATCATCCGGTCCACGGCATTCGAGCCACCGCCGCCGACACCCACCACTCGGATCTTGGCGTATTCCTCCACATTGGGCCTGAGCATGGACTCCGGCGCCTCCTTACTTGATCAGGGCTTCGGGGACCGACAAGTCACGTGGACCGTGGCAGCGAAGTGAAGCAATTATAGTTGCGGCCTAGAACGGTGTCAACGAAACAAGCCGCCACGGGCGGGAGATTGCCCGTCGTTGCCATCCACACCTTCATGGTCTGGCAACATTTTGCAGAGCATTCCGCTTCTGCGGATCACCGCCCCATGTCTTTGAGCAAATCCCGGAAGTCGTCCAGGGTCTTGCGGAAGCCCTGAAACAGGATGCCATAGTCGGAGGCCAGGGCGATGAACTGCGCCCCGCGCTCGATCAGCCAGCGCGTGTGCTCGGGGTTGAGCCCCGGCGCCCCCCACCACTTGCCCACCGCGCGGCAGGCCTGCCCCACCCGCTCCTGCGCCGCCAGCACCTTCTCATGGCGGTACTGCTTGGCCACGCCATAGCTCTGCGACAGATCGCCCGGCCCCACCAGAATACCGTCAATGCCGTCCACCCCGATGATCTCCTCGATGACGTCCACACCCTCGTAGTCCTCGATCTGCACCAGGATGAAGGTCTCGCGGTTGAGGCCCGCCAGGTCGTCCTCGTGCAGGCCGAACAGCGTGTCGGCGCCGACGCCATCCATGCCCCGCCGGCCCACCGGCGCATACTTGGCGTTGTAGACGGCGAACTCGGCCTCGGCCTTTGTCTTGATGTGCGGGACCATGATGCCGGCGGCGCCGTCCTCAAGCGGGCGGAAGTAGTCGGCATAGGAGTCCTTGCGGATGCGGACCACCGAGTCGCAGTCACCCGCGCGGGCTGCCAGCGTCATCACCGCTGCGTCCTGGTAGCTGAAGTCGCGGTGCTCCATGTCCACCCACACGCCATCGAACCCCATCCGGGCGGCCATCTCCGTCAGACGCCACGAGTAGGTGAAGCTGGGGTTGGTGATGAGGGCGACGCCGCCCCCGCGAATGACCTCGAGTATCTTGCTCCTGCGCATGCGAACCATCCTGTGCTACATAGTAGGAGAGGCGTGGCTCCTTCGAGACGTGGGGCAGGAGGACCTGCCCGCAACGGCGGGTCTCGCGGAAGTTGCGTCGAAGCGGTCCGTGCGCTACAATTCCGCCTGTTCATCCCCCGCAAGCCGTCGCAGCGTCCGCGCCCGGGGCGATCTGTTCCCACTGAGGTCAACTCATGCCGTATTCGTTGCGCCGCTTGCTGATCGGATCACCGCTGGCCACCAGCCGCATGACGCATGAGCGCATCGGCCCCGTGGTCGGGCTTTCCGTGTTCTCCGCTGACGCGCTGTCCTCCGTCGCCTACGGGACCGAGGAGGTGCTCCTGGCCCTGGCGCTGGCGGGCGTCGCCGGGCTGCAGGTGTCCATCTACCCCGCCATCGCCATCGCCATTCTCATCTGCATCGTGGCTTTCTCGTACCGCCAGACGATCCTGGCCTACCCCGATGGCGGCGGCGCATACATCGTGGCTCGCGAGAACCTCGGGGTGATGCCCGGTCTCATCGCCGGTGCTGCACTGCTGGTGGACTACATCCTCACCGTGGCTGTGAGCGTCACTTCGGGGGTCGCGGCCGTCATCTCGGCCTGTCCGGCTCTACTCGAGTACCGTGTGCTGCTCGCGGTAGTCGTCATTGCGTTCGTCGCCCTGGTCAACCTGCGCGGCACCCGCGAGTCGGGGTTCTTCTTCGCCGTGCCGACGTACGTGTTCATCTTCTCAATTCTCGCACTCATCGCCGTCGGGCTCGTGCGTACTGCCTACCCACCGGTGCCGGAGGTCATGAACCCGGCGTGGCTGCCCGCGGTGCCGGCGCCGCTGACGCTCTTTCTAGTGCTCCGGGCGTTCGCCTCCGGCTGCGCGGCCCTGACCGGCATCGAGGCGGTCGCCAACGGCGTGCAGGCTTTCCGCACGCCCTCCGCCCAGAACGCCGTCAAGGTCATGGTGGCCCTGGCGGCGCTCCTATTCGTGATGTTCATCGGCATCAGTTGGCTCGCACACGTGTATCATGTCACGCCCGATCCCCACGCCCGCGAGACGGTCGTGTCACAGATCGCCGAGGCGGTCTTCGGGCGCGGCCCGATCTACATGGTGGTCCAGTTCTCGACGGCCGTCATCCTGTTCCTGGCGGCCAACACCAGCTTCGCCGGCTTCCCGAGGCTGCTGTCGCTGCTGGCCCGCGATGGCTACGTGCCGCGCCAACTGGCTCACCTCGGCGACCGCCTGGTCTACAGTAACGGCATCGTCCTGCTGGGAAGCGCGGCCATCGCGCTGGTCATCATTTTCGGCGGGCTGACCCACGCGCTCATTCCGCTGTACGCAGTGGGCGTCTTCCTGGCCTTTACCCTCTCGCAGACGGGCATGGTGGTCCGCTGGCTGCGCCTGAAGGGACAGCATTGGCAACTGAACCTGATCGTCAACAGCGTGGGGGCCCTGACCACCTGCCTGGTTCTCTCGATCATTCTGGCTGTCAAGTTCATGGCCGGGGCGTGGATGGTGGCCCTGTTCCTCCCTGTGATGGTCTTCCAGTTCATCTCCACCCACCGGCACTACGCCGGCGTGGCCGAGCTGCTGCGCCTGGACGTCATCGAGAAGCTGCCGGTGCGCCCCACCCGCGTGATCGTCCCGGTGGCGGGCCTGCACAAGGGCGTGCTGCGGGCCCTGCGCTTCGCTGTGGGCCTCAATTGCCCCGTGCAGGCGGTGCATGTGGCGACACTGGCGGATGAGGCGGAGAAGCTGAAGAAACAGTGGGAGAAGCTGCAGGTAGACATCCCCCTTGTCATCCTGGAGTCGCCCTACCGCTCGCTGGCCGCGCCGCTGCTGGACTACGTGGACGCGGCCCTCGCAGCCGACCCGGAAGCCTTCGTGGCGGTCGTCATCCCCGAGTTCGTCCCCCAGCACTGGCGCCACGCGGTGCTGCACAACCAGTCGGCCGTGCTGTTGCAGTTCGCCCTGCGCTCGCGGCCCAACGCGGTCCTCATCTCCATCCGCTACCTGCTCAGTGAGGCTGCGCGCGCCAAGCAGGAGTCCAACCGCCCCGAGGCCGCCTCAGGGGCGCCGGTCCAGGCGCCTGATACTGCCCCCGCCCCGGCCGCTGCGCCCCCGCCAGGCAGCACAGGGGTCGCGGCGGCGGGACCTTCGGAGGACGATCCGCCGCCCTCCGCCACCGACTAGCCACAGGGCAATCGCCGTCCCCACTTCCCGTACTGTTGACGCACTCCTGGAGGAGCAATAGCCGATGCCGCATTCACTGCGCCGCCTGCTGCTGGGCACACCCCTGGCGACTAGTCGGATGATGCACGAACGGATCGGTCCTGCCGTGGGGCTCTCGGTCTTCTCAGCCGATGCTCTCTCTTCGGTCGCCTATGGCACTGAAGAGGTGCTATTGGCGCTGGTCGTGGCCGGTAGCGCGGGGCTGCAGCTCTCGATCTACCCGGCCATCGGGATCGCGATCCTCATCACCATCGTCGCCTTCTCCTATCGCCAGACCATCCTGCACTACCCGGACGGCGGCGGAGCGTACATTGTGGCGAAGGACAACCTGGGCACCCGTGCCGGCCTCGTAGCCGGGGCGGCGCTGCTGGTGGACTATGTCCTGACCGTCGCGGTGAGCGTCACGTCGGGGGTGGCCGCCGTTGTGTCCGCGGCGCCCGGTCTGGCCGAACACCGGGTCGCCATCGCGCTGGTGATGATCACCTTCGTGGCCCTGGTCAATCTCCGAGGAACACGCGAGTCGGGCGCATTCTTCGCCGTGCCGACGTACCTGTTCATCCTGTCCATGCTGGGCCTGATCGCCGCCGGACTGATCCGCAATCTTCACGGCCCGATCCCGGAGGGGGCGCGTTCGGACTGGCTGATGGAGTGGGGCCAGCGCGAGGAACTCCACGCCTTGACCTTCTTCCTCATCCTGCGGGCGTTTGCGTCGGGCTGCGCCGCTCTCACCGGCATCGAGGCCGTCGCTAACGGCGTGCGGGCCTTCCGGGAACCCGCGGCGCATAACGCCATCAGGGTCATGACGGCGTTGGCCGCGCTGCTGTTCACGATGTTCATCGGCATCAGTTGGCTGGCACATGCTTACCATATCGTGCCCGACCCGACCCTCAAGGAGACGGTGGTGTCGCAGATCGCGGCCCTGGTCTTTGGCCGGGGGCTGGTCTACTACGTCATCCAGGCCGCCACCGCCATGATCCTGTTCCTGGCGGTCAACACCAGCTTCGCCGACTTCCCCCGGCTCAGCTCCCTGCTCGCCCGCGACGGCTTCATGCCGCGCCAGTTTGCTCACCTGGGCGACCGCCTGGTCTTCAGCAATGGCATCATCATCCTGGCACTGGCCGCCAGCGTGCTGGTACTGCTCTTCCAGGGCCTGACCCACTACCTCATCCCTCTGTATGCGGTCGGCGTGTTCCTCGCGTTCACCCTGTCGCAGACCGGCATGGTGGTCCGCTGGTGGCGGAAGCGCGAGCCCGGCTGGCAGGCGGGCATGGTCATCAACGGCATCGGCGCCGTCACGACCTGTGTCGTCTTGTGTGTCATTCTGATGGTGAAGTTCACCCATGGCGCGTGGATGGTGGCAGTGCTGCTGCCGCTGCTGGTGCTGGAGTTCCGGGCCATCAAGCAGCACTACGCCGGGGTGGGGCGCCTGCTGAAGCTGGACAAGATCGAGAAGGTGCCCGTGCGGCCCACAACGGTCATCATCCCCGTGGCCGGCCTGCACAAGGGCGTCATCCGGGCCCTGCGGTTTGCGGCCGGGCTGCACACCCCTGCCCGGGCCGTGCATATCGCCACCAACCCCGAAGAGGCCGAGAAGCTCAAGCAGCAGTGGGGGCAGCTTGATCTCGACATCCCGCTGGAGATCGTGGATTCGCCATACCGGTCCCTGAGCGGGCCGCTGCTGGACTATGTGGATGCCCTCCTGGCGGCCGACCCGCAGTCGTTCGTGGCTGTCATCATCCCGGAGTTCGTCCCGCAGCACTGGCGCCACGCTTTCCTGCACAACCAATCCGCCATCCTTCTCTCCTTCGCCCTGCGCTCGCGTCCCAACGCGGTTCTCATTACAGTACGCCACGCGCTCGCCGAGGACACGCCGCCTGCCGCGCCGTCGGCAGGACCCGCGCCGGCTGAGGGCGAACCTAACGATGGTCGTCCATGAAGGCGTTGTGATCGGAGATCCATGAGCAGCTTCCGTCGCGCCCTTCGCTGGCTGCAGCCCGGTCTCGGCGTCAAACGCTGGGTCCTGCTGCTCATCCTCGGCCTGGTGTTGGTGGGCCTGGGGGCCCTGCTGAGCTTCAACCTGCTGCTTGGCGAGCTGATCGCCAGCATCGGCAGCACCGATCAGGCGGCGCGGGTCGGGCTGCTGGTGCTGCTGGTCGGGCTCATCGTCGTCGCGGTGTCGTTCGTGGCCGTAGTGCGCAACATCGCCCGGGCGCTTTTGCCTGACGAGACGCAACTGGTGGACCGCATGTGGCAGCAGCGGCGCCTGGGCAGCGGCCTGAAGATCGTGGCCCTGGGTGGTGGGACCGGCCTGTCGTCCCTCCTGCGCGGCCTCAAGGCCTTCACAACCAACCTCACGGCGATCGTCGTGGTCTCCGACGACGGTGGCAGTTCCGGCCGCCTGCGCAAGGAGATGCCTTCGCTCACGCTGGCTCCCGGCGACATCCGCAACTGCCTGGCCGCCCTGGCCGATGAAGAGCCCCTGATGACGCAGATGCTCCAGTACCGCTTCGATGAGCGGGCCCCGGAGCTGGGCGGGCACAGCCTGGGCAACCTGCTCATCGCCGCCCTGGAGCACATCACCGGCGATTTTGAGGCGGCCATTCTCGAGACCAGCCGCGTCCTGGCCATTCGCGGCAAGGTGCTCCCCCCCACCCTCGACAGCGTGCGGCTGTGCGCGCGCCTGCAGGACGGGCAGCAGCTCCGGGGTGAGAGCAGCATCAGCCAGTCGCCCTGCGCCATTGACTATGTGTACCTGGATCCGCCGGATCCGGAGCCGCTGCCCGAGGTGCTGGAGGCCATCGCGGCCGCCGACCTGATCGTCATTGGCCCCGGCAGCCTGTACACCAGTCTGGTGCCGAACCTGCTTGTGCCCCGGCTGGCGCAGACCATTGCTGCTTCCAGCGCCGCCCGGGTCTATGTGTGCAACATCATGACCCAGCCCGGCGAGACCGACCACATGACCGCTGTGGACCACGCCCAGGCTCTGCGGCGGCATGTGGACGTCCCCATCTTCGAGTATGTGGTGCTCAACGAACAGCGGCCGCGCCGGGAAGTGATGGAGCGCTACGCGGCGTCAGGCGCCGAGTTCATCGTGCCGGATGTGCGGCAGATCGCCAAACTCGGGTACATCCCGATCACGGCTTCGCTGCTCCAGGAGGACGGGTTCGTCCGCCACGATCCGCAGCGACTGGCGCGGCTGCTCGTAGACCTGGCGCAGTAGCGCCATGGGCGTTCTGCACGGCTGACGTGGTTGCAGAGAGCGGTTGACAGTGGGTTGGCAAACAGTATAATGACATACTGTTTGATCGCGGTGCTCCGACTACCCCCCTGCGCCGTCCCCGGACATCGCTTCAGACGGGTCCAATACTGCCCCGCACCTGCGGAGGAGGGATATAGACATGGCTGTTAAGGTAGGCATCAACGGTTTCGGACGCATCGGCCGGCAGGTCTTCAAGGCCATCTGGGAGCGCTTCCAGGGGGAGGTCGAAGTCGTCGCCGTCAACGACCTCACTGACGACAAGACGCTGGCTCACCTGCTCAAGTATGACAGCATCTACGGCAAGTTCGGTGGCTGCATCGCCGTCGGCGACGACGTGAAGATCGACGGCTACACCAGCGAGGCCCCCGTCGGCACGCTGCTCGTGGACGGCAAGGCCGTCTACAGCCTGGCCGACAAGAACCCCGCCAACCTTCCGTGGGCTGCGCTGGGCGTCGAAGTGGTCCTGGAGTCCACCGGCCGCTTCACCGAGGCCGACAAGGCCGGCATGCACCTGCAGGCCGGCGCCAAGAAGGTCGTCATCTCCGCCCCGGCCAAGGGCGACGTGAAGACGATCGTTCTGGGCGTCAACGACGACACGTATTGCCCCAAGTCCCACCACATCCTGTCGAACGCCTCCTGCACGACCAACTGTCTGGCCCCGATGTGCAAGGTGCTGGAAGAGAACTGGGGCATCGTGCGCGGTCTGATGACCACCATCCACAGCTATACCAACGACCAGGTCATCCTGGACTTCCCGCACAAGGACCTGCGCCGCACCCGCGCCGCGGCCCTGAACATGATCCCGACCACCACCGGCGCCGCCAAGGCCATCGGTGAGGTCCTCCCGTCCCTGAAGGGCAAGATGAACGGCTATGCCATGCGCGTGCCGACCCCGACCGGTTCGGCCACCGACCTGACCGTTGAGCTGGCCAAGCCCGCCTCCGCCGAGGAGATCAACGCGGCGTACAAGGCGGCCGCTGAGGGCGCGCTCAAGAACATCCTGGCCTACACCGACGAGCCCATCGTCCTGTCCGACATCGTGGCCGATCCCCATTCCTGCATCATTGACGGCCTGATCACCCAGGTCATTGACGGCAACTTCGTCAAGGTCCTCGGCTGGTACGACAATGAGTGGGGTTACAGCAACCGCACCGCTGAGCTGATGAAGCTGATCGGCGAGAAGGGGCTCTAGACCCACGCGACGAATGATACGGCGGAGTCGGCAACGACTCCGCCGTTTTCGTGCGAGGCTGAAGGCGAGGCCCTGCCATGTTGGGGCGCATGATTCGCAACCTGATCCTGATAGGCATCTCGGCGACAGTGGCCCTGCATCTGTTACAGGCCTTTGTCTTCAGCAAGATGATGCACCACTAACCGTCGCGGGCCGGAGGCCTCGGGCCTCCGTGGGCCTGCCCCATTCTCGGTTCAGGCTGGAGGAATGGCACATGAACAAGCAGACCATCAAGGACGTGGACCTGAGCGGACAGGTCGTGCTGGTCCGCGTGGATTTCAACGTGCCGCTGGACAGCGGCCGCATCACCGATGACACGCGCATCAGCGCTGCCCTCCCTACCCTCAAGGCGCTGTCGAGCAGCAAGCTGGTGCTGTGCTCGCACCTGGGGCGCCCCGAGGGCAAGCGCAACCCCGAGGAGAGCCTGGCGCCCTGTGCCGCGAGGCTGGCCGAGCTGCTCGGCAAGAACGTCCCCTTCGTGGACGATTGCATCGGCCCCAAGGTCGCCGACGCGGTTGCCAAGATGCAGCCGGGCGATGTCATCCTCCTGGAAAACACCCGCTTCTACCCCGGCGAGGAGAGCAAGGACAAGGAGCAGATGCTCGCCTTCGCCAAGGAGTTGGCGGCGCCCGCCCAGGCGTTCGTCAACGACGCCTTCGGCAGCTCGCACCGCAAGCACGCCAGCGTCTACGGCGTCACGCAGTTCCTGTCGCCGAACGTGGCGGGACTGCTGGTCGAGCTCGAGGTCTCCAAGCTGGAGCAGCTCTACAACGCCCCCGGTGAAGGCTTCGTGGTGGTGCTGGGCGGCAAGAAGGTCAAGGACAAGATCGGGGTCATCACGAGCCTGCTGCCGCGCTGCGAGAAGATGCTCATCGGCGGCGCGATGACGTGGGCGTTCTTCAAGGCCCGCGGCCTGGAGGTCGGTGCGAGCTACTGCCCCGACGATGCCGTCGAGCAGGCTAAGCAGATTGACGTGGACATGAAGGACTACCTCGGCAAGATGATCCTGCCGGTGGATGTCAACATGCAGAACGTGGCCGGCGACCACAGCAGCAAGTTCGCCGCGGCCGACCAGATCGAGCCGGGCTGGGATGCCCAGGATATCGGCCCGAAGTCTGCCACGATGTTCGCCGACATCGTCCGCGCCGCCCAGACCGTCTTCTGGAATGGCCCGATGGGCCACTTCGAGGTCAAGCCCTTCGATGCGGGGACGCTGGAAGTGGCGAAGGCCATGGGCGACTGCCCGGGCTTCAACGTCATCGGTGGCGGCGACTCGGTCGCGGCCGTCACGCAGATGGGCCTGGAAGACAAGATTGATCACGTCTCGACCGGCGGCGGCGCCTCCCTCGAGTTCCTCGAGAAGGGCAGCCTGCCGGGCGTGGACGCGCTGGACGACAAGTAGGGGGAGCACCGGAGCCGTTGGAGGGGCCGGCTATCAGCCGGCCCGCCGTCTGCTCCGCTAGCCACATCGCAACTGATGTCACCAACGACGGGCCGGCTGCTAGCCGGCCCCTCCAACGGAGGAAGACGATATGCGCAAGCCAATCATGGCCGGAAACTGGAAGATGAACTGCGACAACGCGGAAGCGTGCAAGCTCGCCTGTGGCGTCGTGGAGAACATGGGCTGTCCCGGGCAGGCCGAAGTCGTGCTGGGCGTGCCCGCCACCGCCCTGACCACCGTCGTCAACTGCACGAAGGACTCGCCGGTCGAGGTCGCGGCCCAGAACATGTTCTGGGCGGACAAGGGCGCCTACACGGGTGAGATCTCGGCCGCCATGATCCTGTCCACCGGCGCCCAGTGGGTCATCATCGGCCACTCCGAGCGCCGCGGCCGCTTCGGCAAGCTCGAAGACGGCTGGACCGACGCCCATGTCGCCTACTTCGCCGACAGCGACGTGACCGTCAACGCCAAGACCAAGCAGGCACTCAAGGCTGGGCTCAAGCCCATCGTGTGCTGCGGCGAGCTGCTGAGCGAGCGCCAGGCCGGGCAGGCTGATGCCGTCGTCGCCGGGCAGGTCAAGGCCATGCTCGACGGCCTCGCCCCCGAGGACGTCGCCAAGATGGTCATCGCCTACGAGCCGGTGTGGGCCATCGGCACGGGCGAGGTCTGCGACGCGGACGAGGCCGACCGCATCTGCGGCATCGTCCGCGCCACGGTCGCCGCGGTCGCGGGCCAGACTGTCGCCGACGGCCTCCGCGTCCTGTACGGCGGCAGCGTCAAGGCCGACAACGTCGAGGGCCTCATGGCCAAGCCGAACATTGACGGCGGGCTGGTGGGCGGGGCCTCGCTGAAGGTGGACGGCTTCGTGCCGCTGATCGCGGCCGCCAAGGCGTCCGTGGAGTAGGCCGGATCTACCACCCAGAACATGACCAGGCCCGGCAGTTGCCGGGCCTGGTTCGCGAGTCCGGGAGCGTCTGGGCCGCCGCTAGTTCGTGTGGAAGAACCGTATGGCTACCTGCGAATCGCCCGTGATCGTGGTCCACGACAGCCACTTGCAGTGGCCGTCGAAGAAGGCCATGTTGGCGCCTCCGTTGTGCCGGTTGGAGATGGATTGGGTGAGGTCGGGGCTGTTGATGGGGCAGTAGGTGTACATCCAGTTCCAGCCGGCGGTCGGGTAGGCGTCACAGAACATGTTGACCTCGGCCGGGTACTTGAAAACGGCCAGCGAGATCGATCCGCCCGGCTGCCGGTACGGCAGATGATGCTGGCACCGACCGTAGTCCGTGATGGTGCCGGCCACCGAATTCGCACTGGGGCACTTGAGCGCCTGGGTGTTCTTCATGTAGGGCTGGATGACCATGAACCAGTATGCGGTGATCGGCATGGAGCCGAGCGCCGGGTCCCAGTTCTGCGCGTACGGCAGCATCTCGTCATAGTCCTCGATGTACATCATCTGCGCCAGCGCGACCTGCTTGAGGTTGCTCAGGCACGACGTCTGACGCGCCTTCTCCCGGGCCTTGGCAAAGACCGGGAACAGGATCGCTGCCAGAATGGCGATGATGGCGATGACGACGAGCAGCTCGATGAGTGTGAAACCTCTCTTCATGCTTGTGCCTTCTCCTTGTATCTGGATTGCAGGTCAGGCGGCAGGATATCCGGAATAGAGTGCTTCGTCAAGTCACTATCTGGCTGCGATGCGGCATGGGTATGCCTTTGCGCCGGGTATGTGACTGTGTTATACTCACCCGGTCTGACAATCCCACGAACGGACGACCTGCCATGGCCAGCAGAGGCTCCGGCCCCAGCCGCATCCCCTTCAACAAGCTCTGCGACATCTTCGTGAACGTCATCGAGCGCGTGCTGACCGAGCGTGCCCTGGAGGGCGCGCCCTGCTTCGACCTGTCGGACTCGCAGTGGCAGGGCCTCCTGTTCATCCAGCGCCATCAGAAGTGCTCCATCCGGCACCTCGCCGAGGGGCTCGCAGTCAGTCACCCGGCGGCCGTCAAGCTGGTGGAGCGTCTGGTCCGCAAGGACCTCATCGAGCGCCACGAGAGTGAGAGCGACCGGCGCGTGGTGGAACTGCAGCTCAGTGCAACCGGCCGGCGTTGCGCGGACTTCGTGCGCGACCAGCGTGCCCGCGGCCTCGAACGCATCATGAGCCGCCTGGAGAGCGACGACGCCGACGACCTGCGACGCGGGCTCCACGCCTTCGTCGAGGCAGCTCTCGACCACGAGCAGGTCGTCTCGAAGGTCTGCCTGCGCTGCGGCGTGGAGCATGTCGGCGAGTGCCTCGTCAGCCAGGCGCGCGACGAACTCAGCCCGGCGGCCGCCTCGGAAGTCTGATCCCTCCCCCCCTGCCCGCAGGACTCCACGCACCGCCGGCGAACTCTTTCGCCGGCCGCGTTCATTCGCGGCCCTCTCCCCTCCCTGGAGGTCGGCCACATGGCAACCATCTACGTCCCCTTCTACAGTCGCTACGGCAATGTCGAGCAGATGGCGTTGGCGGTGGCCGAGGGGGTGCGCCAGGGCGGCGGCGAGCCGACCGTGGCCTTCGTCGGCGACCCGATCACCCCGACGGAAGTCATCGCCGCCGACGCGCGGTGGCAGCAGAACCTCGACCGGCTGCGGGAGCAGTACCCGGCCGCCACGGTGGACGAGCTTGGTGCCGCCGACGGCGCGATCTTCGGTGCCCCCACCCGCTATGGCAACATGGCCGCCCAGATGAAGGCCTTCTTTGACCAGACGGGGAAGCTCTGGCTGTCTGGCGCGACGATCAACAAGCCGGCCGCCTTCTTCACCTCGACCTCCACCTTGCACGGCGGCCAGGAGATGACGATCGTCGCCAGCTATGCACCGCTGATCCACCTCGGCTACGTCGTGGCCGGGGTGCCCTACTCGGTGACACAGCTCTTCACTACCACCATGGGGGGAACCCCCTACGGGCCCAGCCACGTGGCCGGCCCGAACTCCGACCAGCCCCTGACCGAGGACGAGCGCGCCATCTGCTTGGCCCTCGGGGATCGCGTGGCGAGGCTGGCCGAGGCCCTCAAAGGAGTCCGTTGACGATGCCTGAAGCTCTCGATGTCGCCGCGCCGCTGGTCCGCCTGTCCCCCACCGGGGGGCAGTTCTTCTTCGGCTACTATGATCTCCCCGCGGCCGACGCCCGGGGCCGGCACTTGTGCCTGCAGGTGCCGTTCCGCGACCACTTCCCCACCCCGGAGGACAAGGCGCTGCTCGGGTGGCTGCCGCTGCCGACGGCAGGCGGCTTAGCCGCCGAGCCGCACCTCGACGTCTTCGGCGAGACCGTCGCCTGGAACTTCCAGCAAAGCTGCATGTTGCAGTGGCTCCCGCAGCCCGACGTCTGCCTGTACAACACCTTCGGCGACGGCGCCTTCGGCTGCTGCATCCACAACCTCGCCACCGGCGCGCAGCGTCATCTACCCCGCGCGGTGACCAACGTCGCGCAGGACGGCACCAAGGCCGTGTGTGTCAACATGCCGCGCATCTACGACTTCCGCCCCGGCTATGGCTATGAGGAGATCAAGGACCCCTTCACGGACATCGCCGCCCCCGCCGACGATGGCGTGTACTTGATGGACCTGGCCACTGGCGACAGCCGCATGATCCTGTCGCTGGCCGAGGCCGTGGACTTCCTGGCCGCCCACGGCGAGGAGATCGTCGGCCGCAAGGTCGTCATCAACCACATCACCTTCAACCCCTCCGCCGATCGCTACCTGTTCCTGCTGCGCAACTTCCCCGAGCCCGCCGGGCGCTGGGACACGTGGCTGGTCACGGCCGACAGCAACGGCGGCGACCTGCGCTACCACAACTGCCACGGCATGGCGTCCCATTACCACTGGCGCGATGACCGCACGATGCTCTTCTACATGATGGCCGGCCCGAAGGACCCGCAACTCATCCTCGTGGACGACGTGACGGGCGAGCACCAGCTCATCAACGCCGAGCTGTTCCGCGCCGACGGCCACTGCTCGTACTCGCCGAACCTGAAGTGGATGCTCTACGACAGTTACCCGGACTCGTCCCCGGATCACCTGCGGACGCTCTACGTGTACTCCGTGGAGCGCGATGAGCTGATCACGCTGGGCCGCTTCCGCGCTGAGGCCTACACGCGCGAAAACGTGGACCTGCGCTGCGACCTGCACCCGCGCTGGATGCCCGACGGCAAGTCGGTCAGCTTCGACAGCATCCACGAGGGCTTCCGCGGCGTGTACTGGATGGACTTGAGCGGGATCGTGGACTAACCGCTGGGGTCTGTCCCCGCAGCGACGGCGCAGCCGATTGGCAGGGGGCTGACCCCACCAGCGTAGACGGGGACAGCCCCGGATACGGCTCGGGACAGTCCCCTCCGCCTTGCGCCCCAGGCCGCCCCTATCGTACAATCGCGACCGCGTCAGACCGACGCGAGACTACAACAGAGGTTCTGTCTATGCTCAGCGACCTGGAAATCGCCCAACAGGCCACCATCAAGCCCGTTGCCGAGGTGGCCGCCGGCATCGGCCTGCAGGACGACGAACTCGAGTTCTACGGCCGCTACAAAGCCAAGGTCCACCTATCGGTCCTGGACCGCCTGGCGGATCGCCCGGATGGCAAGCTCGTACTCGTGACAGCCGTCACGCCCACGCCACTGGGCGAGGGCAAGACAGTCACGACCCTCGGCCTGACCCAGGGGCTGCGCCACATCGGCGAGCGGGCGATCTCGACCATCCGCCAACCGAGCATGGGCCCGGTCTTCGGCATCAAGGGCGGCGCGGCCGGGGGCGGATATGCGCAGGTCATCCCCATGGAGGACCTCAACCTGCACTTCACGGGCGACATTCACGCCGTGGCTGCGGCGACGAACCTGCTGGCCGCCGGCATTGACGCCAGCATCTGGCATAGCAACCCGCTCAACATTGACCCGTACTCCATCAGTTGGCGGCGGGTCATTGACATGAACGACAACTTCCTGCGCAACATCGTCGGCGGCCTGGGGACGAAGAACGACGGCCGGCCTCGCCAGACAGGCTTCGACATTGCCGTGGCGTCGGAAGTCATGGCGATCCTGGCGCTGTCGAGCGACCTGCAGGACCTTCGCCGGCGTCTCGGGCGGATCCAGGTGGCCTCCACCACCGACGGCGAGCCGGTCACGGCCGATGATCTGGGCTTCGGCGGGGCGATGACAGTGCTGATGAAGGACGCCCTGATGCCCAACCTCATCCAGGGGCTAGACAACGGCGCCTGCTTTGTCCACGCGGGGCCCTTCGCCAACATCGCCATCGGCACCAACTCCATCGTCGCCGACCGCATCGCACTGAAGCTGGGCGACTACTGCGTCACCGAGGCCGGCTTCGGCGCGGACATGGGCGCGGAGAAGTTCCTGGACATCAAGTGCCGCGTGGGGCACATGCAGCCGAGCTGCGTGGTCATCGTGGCGACCATCAAGGCCATGAAGCTGCACGGCGGGGCCTTCAAGTTCCCGCCCGGCAAGAAGCCCCCGACCCAGGAGATCGAGACCCCCAACCCGGCGGCGGTGGAAAAGGGTGTGCAGAACCTGGTGAAGCACGTGGAGAACATGGTGGGGTTCGGCCTGCCCGTGGTCGTCGCCATCAACCGCTTCCCCTACGACACGCCCGAGGAGATCGAGATTGTGGCCCGCGCGGCCAGGCAGGCCGGAGCGCTCGCGGCTGTGGAGAGCTTCGTGCACGGTCGCGGTGGAGAGGGTGGAGCGGACCTGGCCCATGCGGTCAAGGCAGCCTGCCAGGCGCCGTCGGACTTCCGCTATCTGTACGAGCTGGATGAGCCGATCAAGGCCAAGATCGAGAAGATCGCCACGAGCATCTACGGCGCGGCGGGCGTGGACTACGAGCCGGAGGCCGAGAAGAAGATTAAGGCTTTCGAGGAGCAGGGCCTGGGCAACCTGCCCATCTGCATGGCCAAGACTCACCTGTCGTTGAGCCACGACCCGAACGTGAAGGGCCGCCCGACCGGATACCGCCTGCCGATCCGCGACGTGCGCCCCTCCGTGGGCGCGGGGTTCCTGTACCCGCTGTGCGGCACGATGAGCACCATGCCCGGCCTGCCCACGCGCCCGGCGGCGGTGGACGTGGGAATTGACGAGGCAGGGAACATCGTCGGGCTCTTCTAGGCGTAGCAGGCGCGTGGGCGCGCGTGTCCCCGCGCGCGCAGTGGTTCGAGGGCCGGACGGCTGCTGCCCGTCCGGCCCCATTGGCATAGCACGGAGGGGGACGATGAGTACGCCGGGGCGACGCGCGTGGTTCGTTGCCGCGCTGGTGTTCTTCAGCACACCCGTCTGGGCCAACTATTCCTGGGGGCAGATGGGGCAGTTCCGCCCGGGTATCCAGGCCGCCATCGTCGTGCTGGTGCTGGCGGTCGAGTGGCTCGTCATCTGGCTGATGACGCGCATGTCCTGGCTGGCCGCTCTCATCACCACCGTTGGGGCGAACGCTCTGTCGGGCCTGATCGGCTACGCCGTCGTCGGGGCGATGCAGCTCACCGACCCCCAACAGCTCTTCGTCCTGGTCATCCCCAGTGTCATCATCGAGACCTCGGTGGTGCTGCCGTGCGCTCGGAGCTCCAGTGAACGGCCTTCCCACCGCGCCCACTGGGCGTTCATCGCGGTCATTGTCGCCAACGTCCTGAGCGCCGCCGTGAGCTTTGGCTTTCTGCAACTGAACTACGGCTCGGAGCCCCAACCCATCTTCGGGCGCGAGGGCTGGATGCTCGCGGGCGGAGCGTACTTCCTGCGGAGCACCGCACCGAAGCATGGTGGGAGCATCCGGAGCGCCGTCACCGACACCTCAAGCACACCCATGATGTTCAGAGCTGCGGTCGGCTCGCGCGGGAAAGCCCTCCTGGATGTCGCTCCCCCCTGGTTACCGTGGTCGCGGCGTGCGTGGGTGGCGCCCTACCAAGTCGGAGGAGTTCCAGACAGGTTGGCGCCGGATGGTCAGGGCCAGCCGATGCTGTGGACCGGGGGACCATACCTCCAGGGCCGCCGCGGCGTGGTCTTCACCGATGGCAGCTTCCGACTCATGTCCGAACGTGAGTTCTGCAAGCTGGGCGCCGTGCCGCACCCGCCACCGGACTGGCTCGTCCAGGCTGTGGAGCGGTCCCCTACTCAATCCCACCCAACCGGAACACCTCGTCCATGACCTCATGGACCCGCAGCAGGCTCCTGGCCGAGCCGCGCGGCTCCTGCCGGCTCAGCACGCAGTCCAGGAAGTGCGCCAACGCGTCCCGGAAGCCCAGCAGCTCCGCTGTGCTGAAGAGCATCTTCACGCGCCCGACGTGGCTCTCGCCGACCTGCTGACCACTCTCGTACAACTCCACGGTGTCGGGGCTCAGGATGTTGGCGCTGCGCGCCTCGGCGTGAAGCAGGAAGCGCTCCACCCATGTGCCGCTGTCCACGTGCTGCACGAGGTTGGCTGCCCCGCCGGAGCCCAGACGGAACTGCACGGCCAGCAGTCGCTGCGGCACATGCACGACGCTCCGCACCTCGGCCACGTCGCCGGCCAACCATATCAGCGGCGACATGACATGCAGGCCGTCGTCCAGCAGATAGGCGGCGTCGGTGCGGCGGATGGTCTTGCTCTTCTCGACATGCGCGAAGTCCACGGGCCGGTCGCCCAGGAACTCCTTGGCGCGTACGAGGGCGGTCATGAAGAGGCGGTTCTGGCCGACCTGGTAGACACACTGCTTCCGCTCGGCCAGCGCCACCAACTCCCGCGCGTGGACCAGCTCGGGCGTGTCCGGCTTCTCCGTGTAGACGTCCACCCCGGCCTCCAGGAGCGGGCCGATGAGACCGTAGTGCGTGGCTGCCGGGGTGAGCACCAGGGCGGCGTCGGGCCGCACGGCGCTGAGCATCTCCTGGAGGCTCGTGCAGCCCCGCTCGAAGGCATACGTGCCCAGCGCGGCCGCGCGCTTCTGCTCGTCGGGCTCGACGAGTGCCGTCAGCTTGACGCGATCGGCGAAGTGATGGAGCAGCGGACAGTACGTGTTGGCCGACATGTGCCCGTAGCCGATGATGGCCAGGCGTGTGTATCCCATGGGTGACCCTCCCGAACGGGCATGGTTCGCGGCGTCGAGGCACTTACCTCCCCGGCGGCAGGTCTGCGCACGCCCCGAGGCGAAAACTGCGGTTCATCTCGACTAAGCCCAGCCCGGCGCGCTGGCCATACTGGGACAAGTTCCAGGACGCGAACCGGCGTCTGCAGCGGATGTGCTCGCGCGACCCGCGCCTGGCCTATGTGGACATCTCGCCCACGCTGCTCGACGCCCAGGGCCAAGTGCGCCCCGAGTGCTTCCTGCCCGACAAGCTGCACCTGAAGGCGGAGATGTACGCGCAGTGGACGAAGCTGGTCCGCCCCGTGGTGGAGCGGCTGTGGGGGCAGATCACAGCAGACTGAAGAAGGCGACACTGAGTATGGACTTGCAGCGCACGACGGAGATCATCATTGGCGTGGCCCGCGAGGCCGGCGACCATGCGCGGACCGGCTTCGGCGCGGCCACATGCACGCACAAGCACGACGGCACCCTCGTCACCTGCTTCGACAGCCAGTGCGAGCAGCTCATCCGGGCCCACCTGCGGCACCACTGGCCCGACCACACGATCTACGGCGAGGAAATGGGCCTCGAAGGGCCCCCGGACAACGAGTGGGTCTGGTACCTCGACCCGATTGACGGCACCAGCAACTTCGTCTTCGGCCTGCCGATCTGGGGGGCGTCCATCGGCCTGGCGCACCGCGGGCAGCCGGTGGCCGGGGTCTTCTACATGCCCCTGACCGACGAGACGTGGTGGGCCTGGCGCGGCGGGGGGGCGTATCACAACGGGCAGCGCCTGCAGGCGTATGACCCCGAGGACATGAACCGCACGGACCTCGTGTGCCTGTCGAGCAGCATCCTCGAGCGCTACCACTTCAGCTTCCCGCAGAAGGTGCGCTGCTACGGTAGCGCGGCCCACGCGCTGGCCATGATGGCCGGCGGAACCTTCGCCGCCGTCATTCACGACCACTGGTATGTCCATGACATTGCGGCGGCGCTGCTGATGTGCCAGGAGGCGGGGGCGGTCGTGACGCAGACCGACGGCAGCGACTTCGCGAGCTTCGAGGGCCTCGACCCGAAGGCCAAGGTGCCGGCGTTGGTGGTCACCGGGGGCCAGATCCACGAGAGGATGCTCGCGGCGGTGACGCCGAAGGCGTGAGGCGTGGCCGGTCGGGGTCGGTGACCCCTCCCACACCCCACGTTAGCCCAGGCTGTAGGAGCGGTCACCGACCGCAATGCCGTGGGAGCGGTCACCGACCGCGATGCCGTGGCAGCGGTCACCGACCGCGACCCTCCCCCCTACCTCTTCTTCCTCCCCACCGCAAACACGATCACGCCGAGGAACATGATGATCGAGACGAGGATCAGGACGTTCGGCAGCGGCTCGCCGACGACCGCGCGCAGGACCGTGGCATAGTAGATGAGCCCCGCGCCCAGCAGGCAGAAGGCCGTGAGGGCGGTGGCCCAGATGAAGAGCCACTGGAAGGAGCGCGCGGCGGCTTCCCAGTCATAGCTCGGGGCCTCCAGCCGCTTGGTGTCGGGCGTGGCCTCCAGGCGCGTGGCATAGTGCTCGGCCAGCTCGCCCATGGACTTGTCCAGCTCGCCTTCCAGCTCCCCCTGCCGCACCATGCTGATGAAGAACGGCGAGAACACGTTCGGATAGCGGCTGAAGGCCGTGGCGAGGGTCCGCCCGTTCTCCACATCGGCCCGCACCGAGTCGACGATCTCGCGCAGGAGCGGGTTGGCGCTCTGCTCCCGCAGGGCCTCGAAGATGTCGAGGATGTTGAGCTGGGCGTGGGTCAGGCTGGAGAACTGCTGGCAGAAGGCAGCGATTTCGGCGTTAGTGATCTGCGGAGGCTCGGTAGGCATCATGCACCTCGCAACAGGAAGGCTGTGTGCGGCACGAGTCGTCTACGACTTCGTCTTCGTCTCGCCGTCCACCTGCGGCGCCGCACCGCTGATTTGCTCGATGGCCCTGGCGGCGGAGGTCTGCACGCTCGGGCGCGCGTCGTGCACGGCCTTCTCCAGCCCGGGGAGCGCCTCCACAGCGCCCAGCTTCCCCAGCGCGACGCACGCGGACTGCCGGACGCCCATGTCCCGGTCCTCTAGGGCCAACAGCAGCGCCGGCAGCGCCATCGGGTTCTCCAGCTTGCCCGCGGCGACCACCGCGGCGCGGCGCACCGCAGTGTCTTTGTCCTCGGTCGCGGCCTGGGCCAGGGCGGGCACGGCCTCGGGCAGGTTGAGCTTCCCGAGCGCCACGGCCGCCGCGCGCCGGTTCGCCGGCCGCTTGGACTGCAAGGCGGCCAGCAGCTCCGGACCGACGGTCTTCTCGCCCAGTTGCCCCAGGAGTTCGATGATGTGCTTGCCTCCGGCCTCGTCGCGCGCTCTGTCCAGTTGGTCGGCCAGGGCGGACACGATGTCCGGCAGGTGCGTCCGCGCTTCCTCCGCCGTCAGCTTCTGGGGCTGGCGCGCCGCGCGCCAGGCCTGCTTGCGCCGCCCCAGCGGCGCGTACTGCTCGCGCGCCATCGTTGCGGCGCAGGCGTAGTCGTCGCGCGTGAGTCCCTTCTGGCGCAACACCAACCGCGTCACGACCGCCCACAGCGTTGCGGTGAACGCAGTGGCGATCACCAATGGGAGAGCATAGACCATCAGGCCGCTGCCTTCGAGGGTCGGCGGGCGTGGGAACACCAGCGCCAGCGCCAGAATGACCCCGAGGGGCAGACCGAGGATCCACCCGGCCTCCTGGAAGCGCAGGGGCTCGGCGTCGCTCTGTTCCTCCAGCAACGCCGCCCCGCCGATGACGGAGGCCAGGGCCAGGCTACCGACGACGAAGCCGATGGCGGCAGCGGCCTCCAGAAAGAGGCGCGGCTGGGAGGGCACCGGCCGGGCGATCAGCAGCCACACGAAGGCGACCAGGCAGGCTGCCGTCGCCAGGGCGGGCACGCCGATCCAGAAATGAGCCAGGGCGCCGGCTCGGGGGGGACGAGCAGGGGTATCTTTCCTCACAAGGCCAAGGTTCGACCTCGACGGCACGGCTACCTCCCGCCGCCAGTGCGGACAGGAGTGTCGCACCCCCGCAACGAAGTGACTCCCAACGCACGCACCAGGTGATCGCCATGACTGCCGCCGAGCAACGCCGCCGCCTGCAGAACCTCGCCGATATCAGCGCCGCCCTGGGCGACGCGCCCGGGCACTTCGTCTCCGACTACCTGGCCGGCCAAGTCGTCTACAACCTGAGCGAGTACCCGGCCCCCACGCCCCTCGCGCCTACTCCGTATGATGAGGAGCTACTGGCCAGCCTGGCGGCGGCGGGGGTGAAGCTGGTCCAGATCCACGAGGACTTCAACGACTCTCAGCGCCTGCTGGGGGCCGACAAGTTCAGCAGCTACGACGCCGAGGGCCTCCAGCAGTTCGTGGACCTCGTGCACAGCCTGGGCATGAAGATCATCCCCTACATCTCCAGCGGCTACTTCGATGTGCGCGACCCGGACTTCCGGGAGTGCTGGTATGATCCGCACCGCGACCGCCTGCAGGAGCTGTACTTCGACTATGCCCACTGCTCGCCTGCCAGCCCGGAGTGGCGGGCGTACCTGCTCGACAAGGTCGAGCGCCTGCTCGACCGCCACGGCTTCGACGGGCTCTACAACGACATGGGCTACGACCGCCGTGGCGACGCGGAGGCCCTGCCCGAGGGGCAGGTGCGTCCCGGCCCGCAGCCCCATGCCGCCGTGGACGACCTGCTCGAGCAGCTCTACAGCCTCGCCCACCGGCGCGGGGGTGTCGTCAAGGTGCATGGCCTCCCGCCGCAGATCGCCGGCCGTGCGCAGGTGTACGACTACCTCTGGGTCGGCGAAGCGGTGGCGTCGCTGGATAGGCTGCGCCATGACAGCAAGGACCTGCCGCCGTACGTGGTCCCCTGTCCCGACATGAGCCGCGCCCAGGTCACCGATGAGCACGACCTGTACCTGCATACGGTGCCGTACATGCAGTTCCCGCTGCGGGTGGACGGACGCCCGGTGACGGGCGAGCGGGCGTCCGTGCCCGGCGTGTCCTACCAGCCCGAGGAGCGCTGCTTCTGGACCCGCCACATGCGCGCCATCGGGCGCCACTTCCGCCAGTGCCCGGAGGGGCCGCACACGTACGGTTGGTGGGATAGCTGCCCCGGGCGGGCCGAGGCGCGCCAGACGTGGATGGACACCTTCGCGCTCTACCAGCCCATGGTGACGCCCGGCAGCCGCGTCTGGACGGACGTCCCGCCCAACCCGCTCCTCGACTGGCGCCTGCCGCCGGAGGTCGTGGCGAGCTTCTTCGTCAATGTCGAGACCTATCTCGTCCTGGCCAACTACGGCGAGAACCCGGCGACAGTAACGTCGCCGTGGCAGTGGTCGTTAGTGGGACCGCGGGCCTCCAGCCCGCAGCCGTCCCAGCGCCTCACACTGCAACCAGGCCAACTACTGTTTCTGCGGAGGATTCACGAGCATGTCTGAGTACTCACTGACGCAGCTGGCGCCGACGATCGCGGCCGTCTTGGGGTTGCCGGCGCCGAACGGCTGCCGGCAGGATGCCGGCGCTTCTGTGGCTGGCGCTCCAAAGGCGATCCCCGAGATCGTCGCCGACTTGCAGGGGGCGGAGCGACTGGCCGTCCTGGCCCCGGACGCGCTGGGGATGCACCCGTTCACCCTATGGCGACACGAGATGCCGTTCCTGGACGGACTGCACCGGCAGCACAGCCTGGTGCTGCGGGCCGTCATGCCCACGATCACTCCTGTGAACTTCTCGACGATGGTCACGGGGGCGGAGTTGGATGTGCATGGCATGCAGAGCCGGGAGAGCGACTTCCAGTGTGAGACGCTCTTCGACACCGTCCGGGCACATGGCGGCCGCAGCGCCGGGGTGGGCCGAGTCGGCTACACCGGCTCGATGATCCTCGCCCGCTTCGCCGACCTGCAGGGCACTGCGGAGAGCAATACCGACGCCGAGGTGGAGCAGATCACCCTTGGCTTCGCGCGCGAGCAGCTACCCGAGTTCGTCATCGTGCAGCTCGGCAGCACCGACGACGTATTCCACCAGCACGGGCCGTCCTCGCCCGAGGCCCTGCCTGTCGTGCGCGAAACGGATGAGCGATTGGGGCGGATGGTGGAGGAGTTGGTGGGCCTCGGCTACGCGGTCATCGTCACTGCCGACCACGGCCAGCACGATTGCGACCGGGGCGGCACGCACGGCAGCGAGTCCGACGAGGATGCGCTGGTGCCGTGCACATGGTTGGCCCCGTAGGCGGCAGCGGGTGCCACGGCGAGCCCCGCTCGCCGTGCGTGGAGGCGTAGCACGGCAGGTCCCGCCGCCTCCCCCTTCTGTGGCGCCGGCCGTGGGTCCCCTCGCGCATGACGCGACACCCACGGCCGGTTGCGTCGTCTATCTCAACACCTTCACCAGCCCGTTCGTCCACGCCTCACGGGCCTCGTCGAGGCCGAATTCGACGTCACCATCGGCCATCTCGATCTCGATCTCCGGCTCGTCCTCGACCTCACCCAACTCGGTCAACCCCAGCCCCTTCTCCGCGAAGATCGCGCGCAGGGCGTCGTCGTGACCGGCGCGGCATTCCATCACGAAGCCGCTGGACTCGCTGAACAGGAAGACATCCGGCCGCAGGTTCGTCTCGATCTCATCGAGCTTGATCTCGAAGCCAAGCTGGCCCTTGGCGTGCCCGCCGATGGCCATCTCGCACAGGGCGGTGATGAGGCCGCCATCCGAGATGTCGGTGCAGGCCGCGACGTGACCGGCGTCAATCGCTTCGATGACGCCGTAGATCATGTTGCGCTCCTGTTCCCAGTCAAGCTGCGGGACATTGGCGCCCAGGCCGAAGCCCATGGCCTGGTAGAAGGCGCTGCCGCCGAGCTCGTTCTTGCGCGGGCCGACCAGGAACAGCTTGTCGCCGGCGTGCTTGAACTGCATCGTCACAGCCTTCGAGTAGTCGGGCATGACGCCGACGCAGGCGATGATCGCCGAGGGTGAGACGGCGCTGCCGGCCGCCGACTCGTTGTACAGGCTCACATTGCCCGAGATGATGGGCACCGGCGTGTTGTCGTAGCCCTTCAGCCACAGGTTCTTGGCGGCGTCAGCCAGGCCGCGCACACCGTCACGGAACTCCCAGAACTGCTCGGGCACCTCGGGGTTGCCGAAGTTCAGGCAGTCCGTCAGCGCCGCCGGCGTCGCGCCCACGGAAGCTACGTTGCGCATGGCCTCGGCCACGGCATTGGCCCCGCCCCAGTACGGCGAGATGTCGCCATAGTAGGGGTTGCCGTCCACGGACAGCGCGCAGCCGGCCGTGCTGCCCTCCAGCGGCGCGCACACGCCCGCGCCGGCCTCGCCGG
Organism: bacterium; assembly: GCA_021372615.1. Lineage (NCBI taxonomy): Bacteria > bacterium. Next base: position 40,251 of record JAJFUB010000131.1, read on the forward strand.
GGCGGATGACCGCGTTGCCCTGCACTTCGGTGTCGTACGCGCTGTAGATGTACCGCCGCGAGCACACGTTGTCATGGGCCAGGACCTTGAGGATCGCTTCCTGGAGCTTGACCATCGGGAAGACCGGCTCCTGACCGGAGTAGGTCTTCGGGCTCTCCTCACGCTGATACTGGATGCCGGAGGTGACCTTCTCGATCGGCGCGTCGCAGACGATCTTCCCGTCCATGATGAGCCGGTAGCGCCGGTCCGTGACGATCTTGCCGATGACCTTCGCGCACGCGCCCTCGTACACGTTGGGCAGGTCCCAGTCCTCGTTGTAGATGCGCAGGACCTCGGGCGTGAACGTCTCGGGCACGGCCAGCAGATAGCGCTCCTGGGTCTCCGCGCAGCAGACGGTCTCGGGCAGCATGTCCGGCAGGGCCATGTGGACATCGTCGAGGTTGATATCCACGCCGAAGCCGCCGGCCTCGACGATCTCGGACGTGCCGCAAGCCAGCCCACCGCCGCCGATGTCCTTCATCCCGATGGGGATGCTCAATTCCTTGGCCCGCTGTCGCACGGCCTCATTGGCCTTGCGCATGGCCAGCACGTTCTTGAGGAACGGGTCGGGCACCTGGACCGCCCCCCGGTTCTCCTCCTGCTCCTCCTCGCTGATGATCTTGGAGGCGAAGGCGCTGCCGCCAAAGCCGGAATCGTCAGTCGGCTTGCCGATCAGGATGAGGTCATAGGGCACGTCGGCCGCTTCCCTGGGCACGCGCGAGTGGATGATGTCCTCCTCGGCCACGAGGCCCAGCGACACGACATTGACCAGGCAGTTGTCGTCATACGTCGGCGAGAAGTACACGTCGCCGCCCAGGCAGGGCACGCCGAGAGCGTTACCGTACTGCCAGATGCCGTCCACCACGCCGCCGACGATCCACTTGGTGCGGTCGGACCACTTGCCCTCCGGGTCGCCGAAGCGTAGCGGGTCGGCGGTGGCGATGACGCGCGCGCCCATGCAGTCCACATCGCGCACGATGCCGCCGATGCCCGTCGCCGCGCCTTCATTGGGCAGGACCTGCGAGGGGTGGTTGTGGCTTTCGTGGGCCATGACAATCCCGTAGCGCTTGCCGTCGAGCCAGGCGAACTCGACGATGCCAGCGTCCTCTTCAGGGCCGAGGATGACGTTGGGGCCGGTGGTGTGCAGGAACTCCTTGAGGGTCGAGCGGCTGGACTTGTACGAGCAGTGCTCGCTCCACTCGGAGTTGAAGATGTACATCTCGACGACGGTCGGGTCGCGGCCCAGGAAGCCGGCGATCTGCTTGGCCTCCTCCACGGTCAGGCCAACGCCATGCCCATCCATGAACTTGCGCAATCCTGCATCATCAAGCTGCGATACCGGCAAACGTCGTTCGTCGAGTTGCATTCAGGGATCGTTCCTCTCGAGCACAAACCTGGGGGTGCCTCTAATATAGCCCGCCGCGCGCTTTGGCGCAACCCGTCGCCGCCGGGAGCGACTGGCGGTTGGCTCAGACCGCCCCGGCCCGCCGCAGGTACGCCAGCGTGTACGGGCAGTTGGCCAGGCAGATGCCACAGACGGTCGGCGTGACCCCCCGCTCGGTCGCCACGCGCTTGAGGCCCTCGACACACGCGCGCGGGTCCCAGAAGTCTTCGCGCGCCATGCCGTCCTGCCACACGCGGCCCGAGGCGGCATGGCCCGGGCACACGTCCATGCACACCTGGCAGTCGCCGCAGCGCGCCTCCAGCGGCGCCGGACCCGTCGGCAGTGGCGCATCGGTCAGCACCGTGTTCCAGCGGACTGCCGAGCCATAGTCCGGGTTGATGAGCAGGGCGCACTTGCCGATCCAGCCCAGGCCGGCCAGGCGGGCCGATGTCTTGTGCTGGAAGGGCGCCGACAGCGTGGCCATCGAGATGCCCCCCGTGGCCGTCAGGGGCGTCGCCTCGAAGCCCGCCGCCTCCAGGACGCTCGCCGCCCGCTCGGCCAGCCTGTCCAGCAGCGCATTGGTGCGCGTGTACTCGGCAAAGTACTCTGGTGTGGGGCCCTCGCGCACTGCCGCGATGATGCCGGGGTCCAGGGCCACACCCATGGCGACGGCCCGGGGGAAGCCCTGCCTGACCTCTTCCGGCACCGAAGACAGATCGGCATAGCCGACGAGAGTTGCGCCCTGTTCCGTCAGTTGGTTGGTGAGTGTCTCCATGTGTCCTGCGTTCCCTAGGGTAGCTCGACTCGCATGGCCGCGCTTGTCTGGTCGCCCTGTCGCCGCGTGATGAGCAGGCGGGGCTTGTCCCCCAGCTTGATCTCGTCCACTCTCTCCCCCACCTTCACAGCCAACCCGCCCGGGATCGCCGTCACCACCGGCAGCGCCTTCACGCCCGGCTTCAGCGGGAAGAACACGTAGGCGATCTGCGACGGGGCGGTCGCCCGCCACGTGTATGTCGCCACCGGGATCGGCTCGCACTCCAGGCCGCTCTTGAGCGTCCAGCCCAGCAGGAACGGCTCCTTCTGGCCCTGGACGACCTGGGCGGTTAGCGCGTCCGGGACGTCCGCGCCCACGCGGACCGGGAGGATCGCCAGGTTCGCCTTGTCGCCGTTGTCGGTCACGATGTTCTGCGTCCCCGGAACAACGGACGCCGCCGCCGGCCGCAGGTGGAAGTATGCCGTGTAGTCGTGCGCCTGCGCGTCGGCTGACGTCAGCGTGTCAATCACCAGCCAGTAGTCGGGCTTGACGAAGACGACCTCGCGCCGCTGGGTCGCCAGGCGCTCCTTGTCCTTGCCGAAGCCCTCGTCATACGTCCCCACGGCGTAGTCGAGCCCCTCCGTCGTGAACCACGGGTTCGTCTGGGCCTGCTTGTTCACGAAGGTCTCGCGGGGGGCGCCGCGCCGCACCTGGCCCTTCCCATCGACGAACACTGTGCTGTGTGCCGTGGCCCCCAGCACATAGCGCCGCCAGTCCGAGGCGTCGTACGTGTAGACGCCGGTGTCTATGGCCAGCCGGCTGCCATACGCGCTCATGACGAAGCCGAGCTTGTCCTCGTGCTGGTGGCCGTAGCCGAACGGCCCCGCCTCGAATACGCACCACAGGTCATCGGGGCCCCAGCCGCTGCGCATGATGTACTGTCCGGCCCACGGGCAGGCGTGGGAGGTCCCGGCGGGCGGCTTGCCCTCGGCGCCCCGCGTGGTGGTCCATTTCCAGTCCTCGCGCCCGGGGAAGTGCTTCAGCCCGTCGTTCAGCGTTCGCCTCAGGTCGGTCGGTCCGGAGTCATTGAACGCCGGGGAGGCGCCGTCGGGCCCCATCAGCCACATGTTGTACTCCCACATGCGCTCCAGCTTGCCCAGGTAGTCGGCCGGCAGCGTCTGCCCCGTGAGTTGGGCCACCTGCACCAGCCCCAGGAAGTTGTAGAGCGACACCTGGTGGTAGCCCGGCGCCAACTCGATCTGCGCGCCATCGGGATAGACCTGCACGTCGAGGTCCTTGTGCAAGCGCGCGACAGCCGTGTCCCGCCACGAGGCAGCTTCTTGGAACTCCGGGAACAGCGCCCCCACATGGTACAGGCCGTTGCACTCCATGGTCAGCCAGTTGCCGGTGGTCGGGTAGAGCGCCAGGTAGCGCGCGTGCTCCACCATGGACTTGACCATGTCAATGATCGCGTCGTCGGTGAAGCTGGGCGACGACAGGAAGTAGAAGAAGGAGTTAGGCCACGAGCCGGCCATGCGGATGCCGCACTCGATGGTGCGCCAGCGCGAGCCCGCCCCGTTGTCCACCCGCCCCGCGGGCACCGGGCAGTCATGGATCCAGTCTTCGAGCTGCCAGACGAACTCCTTGGCGTACTTCTCGTCTAGCGTGTCCCAGTAGGCGCGGCCCAACGTCGTCCAGAAGCCGTGGCGGCTGAACTGCCAGACCCACTCGTTGTTCACGGGGTTGGTCGGGTTGACGGTCCAGTCAATGTCCCCGCCCTTGAAGTCGTAGGGTACGCTACAGACCACGAACCGCCGGGCCATCGCCTCATCGGCGCTGCGCGTGTTCGGCCTGGCCTGCGGCTGGGTGGGCCTGCTCTTCCAGTCGAAGTTCCACGGGTGCGGCAGGGACTTGAGGTACGCCACGTACTCGCGGCGCGCGGCGGCCCAGTCGCCTGTGGCCGTTGCCGCCTTGACCTTCGCCAGCCCCGGCGTGTCGAAGTTCAGCGCGCCGAAGAACTCCTCGTCGGTGAGCCGGGGGCCGACCACCGGCCCCTGTGTCTCCAGCCGGACATCGTCCACGTAGACCACCGCTTCCTTGTTGAGCTGCTGGTCCCAGCCGCTGGCGGTGAAGGCCAGGCTGTCAATCTGATCCCACCCGCGCGGCGAGCGGTTGATGCCCAGGTCCTCCTTGAGCCGCAGGGACACACGCTGCCAGTCGCCCGGCTTGACCTTGACGTGCGCCGAGTAGTAGTCCGCGCCCTCCTTGGCCGGGTCCTCGGAGGTGATGATGAGCATCCACGAGGCCCCCTCCGGGGTGTCGGTGCGCAGCCACATGGTCAGCGTGTCCCAGGGGGTCCAGTCACGGGGGACCTGCGCGAGGCTCATCCGCGCGTTCGCGCCGTGCTTCCACTCCAGGCACTGCTGCCCGCTGTGGGGCTGCGTCGTGACGGCGCTGGCGCCGGCAGCCGGCTCGTTCTCCGCGTAGATGACCTGCGGGGGCGCCGCGGAGCCTACAGAGACCAGCAGAGCACAGCACAGGGCAACCAGGACACGCATCTTGCCCTCCTTGGGGAGCGGGGATCTCTACACAGTGACCGGCATCCCGGCGACCGCGCGGAACGACACCGTGGGGGTCAACCGAGCGACACTGACGGACGGCACAAAGCAGACGGGGTGTCCGGCCTCTCGGCGCCGGGCACCCCGCGATGGTCTCTGATCAGGCAAGCGGCCTCGGATCGTCATGTGCCAACTCGCCGAACTGCGTGGGCACACCCGCTGGGGCGCCACGTCCCGCCGACGTCAGTCAAACGGTCCCGGCGGCTTATCCAGGCCGGCAACGGTCACGGTGTAGAAGTCTGTCGCGGTGGTCGCGCCGCTGCCGTCGGTGACGATGACCTGGATGCTGTAGCGCTGTGCCTCCTGCACGCCGTCAGCGTCGTAGGCGTTGGTGTTGCCGGGCAAGATCAGCCAGTGCCCGGTCTCGCCCTCGCTATCCTGTACCTCGGGCAGCCAGTAGGTGCCTGCGGTGCGCGTGTCGAGCTCCATGATGACGGTCTCGATGGTTGAGTCGGGCTTGTATACTCGCGCGACCACCTGCGCGATGCCGTCGCCATCCCGGGCAGCCACAGTGATGTTCACCTTGCCGCCAGTCGCTTCCAGTTCCTCGGGGGTCAGGGAGAAGAACGTGATGACCGGGGCACGGGGGGCCGTGACGGTGATGTTGGACGAGGCGCGGGCCGTGCCGCACGCCGCGACGAGCGTCCCGGCTCCGGCCTGAGTGGCGGTGAACACGCCGCTCCTGTTCACCACACCGATCCCGCCGGTGACGTAGTAGCTGGGCGACACATCCAGCGCCCCCGTGGACCCGGTCACGCTGCTGGTGAAGGTCAGCTCGCCGTGCAGGTCCGTCTCGGCCTCGGCCGGTGTGATGCTCAGGCCCGTGGGCGTGGCCGACGTGCCTGGCAGCACGGTGATCGTCAGTCGCACATCATCGCCCTTGTTCAGTTGCAGCCCAGTGATGCTCTGGGAGCCGTAGCTGGCCTCTTCCGGGGTCTCGACGAGGATGCTCACGGTGCCGACGGGGATGTTGCGCAGGACGAAGTTGCCCCCGGAGTCGGTGGTGGTCTGGGCCACCACTGTGCTGGCCGCCGGGCTGACACCGGCGGCAACCACAGGCTGCAGAGCCTGAACCGTCGCTCCACCCAGGCCCATGGCCACATTGTCCGCTTCGACGACCGTGCCCCGCACCGTGGCGGTGTCCACCACGGGCTCAGGCGTCCCGCCGCCACCGTCGCCACCCCCACCGCAGCCGCAGAGCAAGCACAGCACCGCGAGAGCGGCGAATAGGGCGCTGACTTCACTGCGCGAACGCCTGGCGAGCAATCGGGTCATGGATGGTTGATCCCTTCTGGCTGTGTCTGCACAGGTGCCTGCGGCCGGCGCCGGGATGTACCGTACCGCGGCAGCCGGGCCCGGGATGGCCGTCCACCGTCAGCGCTGCACATGGAGCGTGCCCATCGCCTGCACGCTCTCACCCGACGTTCCGTTCGCGGTTACCCGCACCAAGTACGTGCCCGCCGGCACCAGCGTCCCGGCGGTGCTGCGCCCGTCCCACAACACACTGTTGTTCCCCGCGGCCCGCACCTTTTCCTGCTCGACGATACGGACGATCCGGCCCGCGATGTTCATGACTGACACCGAGCACGTGGCCGCGTTCGACAGCGTGAAACTCACCGTGGCCCCGCCCGACCGCACAGTCTGCGCGCTGAGGGCCTGCACCGTCAGCATCCCGGACGACCTGGGCGACACGGTCAGCCGCAGGCTTCGGCTCGTCTCCCCCGAGGCCGGCGTGAATGAGTACTGGCTCACGGTCCGCAGGTACACCGTGCGGCCCGTCGCCAGGTCCTCCAGCAACGCCACCGAGTCACGCGGCAACGCCGACAGGTCCGGTGTCGTGACGACCACCGCCTGCCCCTCGTGAAGGTTCTCCACCCTCATGTTCCAGATTATATTCGTCTGGCCGGACTGTGCAAGGGAAACCGCATAATTGCCTGTCCCCGCCGTGCCGGCGGCAGCGAGACTCAGCCGCGGTGCGTCCGCGATGGCCGGAGGCCGGGCCCCCGTCATCTTGTGCGAGGCCGTGCCGATGTAGCACGCGCTGTCGCTGACGCCCGCCGAGCTCACCCGCACCGGCACTGACCAGTTGACCTGCCAATCCGCCGTCCGCACCGCCTTGGTGCGCACGGCCGAGGCCGTCGTCGCGCTGACGCTGGCGTTCTCCACCGGTCGAGCCAGGGTCAGGGTGCAGTCCTTGTATACGAGCACCCAGGCGCCCTGCCAGGGCGCCAATACCGTCGTCGTGCTGCTCAACTGCGGGTAAGCCAGCACGTACGCCCCCTCAGCCCGGTCGTACACCCAGGCGTAGGCGGCCATGATCCCGGAGCTATCGGCGCTCTCCAGGTCCATGGCAGCCCCGTTGTACGTCACGGTTGCCTCGGACAGGTTGGTCGTGGAGAAGAAGGGGTTACCGATCTGATGCCAGCCCGGCGTCAGGGCCAGGTCGAAATCGCCCGCCGGGGCGGACACGCCGTTGGGCATGACGCTGACGTCCTGCGGCAGCTTCACCCAGAACCCGCCCCCCACCTCGACCTTCAGCCCGTCTGCCAGCGGCCTGGCCCCGGCATCATACAGATACACGCCGGTGCTCGGCGACCAGCGCGCATAGGCGAAGGAACCTGCCGCCATACCAAACAGCGTGGCCGGGTCGCCGTCGGTGGGTGCCGCCGGGGTCGCCATGAAGTACGTTCCCGCCGCGAAGCTCACTGGCGTGTTCGGGTAGGCCTCCACGGGCCCATAGCTCGTCAGGCTCTTGGTCTCATTGCCCGCCGTGTCCCGGACGCCGACGGCGTAGTAGTAGTCCACCCCGTCACCCACCGTCGCGTCCACATGCGACACGGCGCTCGGGTCGGCCAGCATCGCCACGGGCGTCATACCGCTCACGCTGGTGAAGCTGTGGGTGCTGCGGTAGACCACGAAGGCGTAGAAGTCAGCCGGCGCGACATAGGGATTCCACGACACGACGATGGCCCCACCGCTGTCGTCCTCGCGGTCCACCGCCATGACGTTGCTGACGGTCGGCGGGGGGCTATCGTTGAGCGGCTGCACCGGCCCGACCACGCTCGTCTCGCTCGTCAGTGTCCCGTCGGTGACGCTCACCTTGTAGTAGTAGCTCAGGCCGGTGGTCACGTCCGTGTCCACGTACCCTTCGCTGCCCCTGGGCAGCGTGGCAATCTGGGTGAAGCTTCCCGTGCTCCCCTGGCGGCGCCACACCCCGTACCCCGTTACCGTGTCCGAGCCGCCGCCGTCGTCGTTGGACCTCTTCCACGTCAGGGTGACGCTGCCCCCCTCGTCATCGGGCGTGTCCTCGGCCGTGAAGTTCGTCGGCGCGGACGGCGCCACCGACACGCCGAGCGCCCCGGCACAGTTGGCGCGCCCCGCCCCCAGCATGCCGACATACCCGGGGTTCGCGGCGTCTATGTTGTCGGCGCCGGTGCAGATGGCGTCTATCAGGTCAGCCGGCGTCGCTGTGGGCCGCTGACTCTTGACCAGCGCCGCCAGACCTGCCATCATCGGCGATGAGAACGACGTCCCGCTCATGGTGCCGAAGTAGCTGCCGAAGCCCGAGACCGTCGGGAAGTACACGAAGGTCCCGTAGATCGCGTCGCCCGGCGCCATCACATCAATGAAATGGGCCGAGCTGCTGTCAAAGTTGCTGTAGTAGGACTTGACGTCGTAGCGGTCCGTCGCCCCGACACCCAGGATGTGGTTCTGCGAGTACACGTCGGTGCCGTCGTTGCACACCGGCGATTCCCAGGTCGCCGAGGAGTCCGTCAGCTCCGTGCTCTCGTTCCCTCCGGCGCACACCACCAGGACCCCGGCATCGTAGGCGTCCGTGACGGGCGCGGTGAAGATGCTGGTGTACGCCGTGCCGATGCTCAGGTTGATGATGTTGGCCCCGTTCTCGATGGCGTAGTACATCGCCTCGATCACGGCGCTCAGATACGCGCTCCCGTCATCGGGAAAGACCTGCAGGGCCATGATCCTGGCGCCCCAGTCCACGCCGGCCACGCCGTAGGCGTTGTTGCCCACGGCGGCCGCCGTGCCGGCTACCAGAGTCCCATGGTTCACGTTATCGTCGGCGCCATACTTCCCGTCTTCATCAATGCCGTTGGGTACGGGACTCGGGTCGTTGTCCTCGTAGCGGAAGTCCCACCCCCGCCAGTCGTCCACGAAGCCGTTGCCATCGTCGTCCTTGTGGTTGCCGGCGATCTCGTCGCTGTTGTACCAGGTCTTGGCGGCCAGGTCCGGGTGGTCCTGGTCCACGCCCGAGTCGATGATGGCGATCACGACGCTGCTGCTGCCCGTGGTCACGTCCCAGGCTGCCGGCGCGGCGATCAGCGGCAGATGGTACTGGCTGCTGTAGTTCGGATCGTCCGGGACGAGCGCCGGGTACACTAGCAGGTCCGGCTCCGCCGCTGTTACCCCCGTCTGCGCCCGTAGGGCGGCCGCGGCCGCCACCACGTCGGCGCCGGTCGGCAACTCGATGATCTGCGTCCTGCGGCCCACGCGCCTGCCGACGTTGCCGTTCACCCGGGCCACCGCCGCCTGGGCCGCGCCAGCCTGCACGCTGGGTGCCCACTGCACCACGATCCGGTCCGCCACCGCTTCCTGAGCGCGCAGGATGATCCCGTGCGGAGTGTGCACGGTCCGCACCGGGCCCACCATCACCGTCTTCAGCCGTACCGGAGCGGCCCACGTCGCCGTGGCCAGGGCCCACACAAGCAACACGCCGAACACCGCCCACGGCGGCGTTCGGCGCAGTCTGCGTTCATGCGTCATCATTGTCTCGCTAGCGGCGCACCTGCACCGTCTGGATCGCGCGGACAACCTGTCCGTCCTCGGCAGTGCCGGTGACGCACACCAGGTACTGGCCGGCCGGCACCCTCTGCCCGCTGGCTGAGGTGCAGTTCCACAGGATCTCGCTGCTGCCAGCGGGGCTGACGGAACTGCCGCCCAACTGCCGCACCAGTCGCCCCGCCACATTGCGGACCTCGACACCCACCGTCGCCGGGGTGGTGAGGGTATAGGCAACGCGCACGTTGCCCGAAGCGCCCTGGGTGCAGGTGCTCCGGAGGACAAGTGCGCTCCCCGCGCCAGCGCCGATTGTGATGTTGAGCCGTCGGCTGGTTTCGCTCGACGCCAGTGTGAAGACATAGCTGCTCACGGTTCGCATGTAGATACTGCGGCCAGTCACCGTGTCGGTGAGGACAGGCCGCACGTCTCTGGGCAAAGCTGACAGGTCGGGCCAGGTCAGCTTGATGGCTGCCTCAGGTCGGGCGCAGGCGACGTCCACCGTCCAGGTGTGTCCCGCGCCCAGGCTCTCCACATAGTCGGTTGCGGTGCGTCCACCGCTGCCCGAGAAGTACAGGTCAGGGCCGTCCCCCGCGGCGGGCGGGCTGACAACGTTCGTCAGGGCCGCCGCCCGGCTGCTCACGCCCAGGAAGTTGTCTGTGTCCGCCGCCCCGTCAATCGCCGCTGCCAGGCGCAGGGACCACTCATCGGCCGGCGCCTGGGTGCTTGTCGTCGCGACCGCGGCGGCGCTCGCTGCGTCCGGCTTCTTGAGGACCAGTTGCCCGGCCCGCTGGGACAGGAAGAAGAACCCCGCGCCCTTCTTGATGACCTTGGTGGCCAGGGTCATGTTCGGGCTGACCAGCTTGTAGCTGTTGGCCGAAGTGTCATAGATCCAGAAGAAGTCGCGGGTGTACTTCCGCTCGTTCGACTCCGTCAGCGTGTAAAACGTTCCGCCGATGCGCACGCCAGTGCCCTCGGCGGACACATCCACATCGCTGACGTAAGGGTTACCCAGTTGGTTCCAGCCCACGCTGAAGTCCACGCGCACGTCGCTCGTGGCCGCCGAGCCGCTGAGGCTCAGGGCCACCGGACTGGTGCCGCGCATCCAGAACCCACGCCCCGGCGACACACGCAGGAAGCTGTCCGTTGAGCCGGACGTGTAGACCACATACTGCCCGTCCGTCCCCAGCGCCGGGTTCCAGCGTGCGAACTGCAGGCCGGTGCTCAGGTCGAAGACGTCGCTAAGCTGGTTGTTCTGCAGCGTCAGGCCGATCCCGATGAGGGAGAGGCCTGAGGGGAAGGAGAAGCCGTAGTTCGGGTTGGAGCGTGCCGGCCCGGCGGCCTCCACGGCCGTCCGCTCGTTGCCTGGGATGGACGTGTCCACACAGGTGACGGCGTAGTAGTAGTCCTTGTCATCCTCGGTGGTCGCGTCCAGACAGCCCTTCGTACCGGCGCTGGTGAACGTCTTCAGCAGCGTCACACCGTCGGCCGTGACGTTCTCGAAGTCACTCTCCGACCGGTAGACACGATACTGCAGGAAGTCCGCCGGCGGCGCGTAGCTGCTCCAGGAGATGGTGATCGAGCCCCCGTCGTCGGTCGGCGTGTCCGCCGCCGTGCAGGTCACCGCATCAGGCGCGATGTCGTCGCGCGCCTGTGCCGCCGATGTGACCTTCGAGGGAGTCTTGTTCACCGCATCGCAGGCGAAGATCTTGTAGTAGTAATCCACGTAGTTCGCCGGCACCAGGTCCACATACGTCCGCCCGCCCACGAGCACGTCGCCCAGGTACTCGAAGGTCCCGTCGGCCGCAGTGCTGCGCCACACCTCGTACTTCACCACATCGTTGTACCCGCGCCCGTCGTCGGTGGACTTGCTCCACGACACGGTGATGCTGCCGCCGCTGTCACCAGCGGTATCGGCGGCAATGGGTGAACGAGGCGCCCCCGGCGCGGGGTCGCTGATGTCCAGGTCAGCGGTCATGACGGTGCCCGAGGAGCTGATGTTGCGGACCCCAATGAGGCTATCGAGGCTCTCGTACGTGTTCGAGTTCGGCGTGGTCAGGGGACCAAACCCCGTGATGCTGTCGTGATAGGGGTCGCCGCTATCCCCGAAACTGTAGTAATGCTCCAGTTCCCAGAGCCCGTCCGCCTGTTCGAGCGCCACCAGGTAGTGCCCCAGGAGCGCGTTCAGCCCCGGGTACCACTGGGTGTCGTTGTCCGGCATGTCCTCGTCTATGTGCCAGATCAGCAGGCCGCTGCTCGGGAGCGAGACGTCAAAGCCCACCTGCTGTCGGTTCTCGACGAGCCAGTACTCGTTGGTCGGGGTGCCGCACCACAGCTTGTAGATGACCCCGCTTGACGACCCGACGGGGTTCCCCTCGATTTGCGGGAAGGACACGTTGATCTGCGAGCTCGTCGGCACGACGGGGTCCACCCACCCCAACTCCACGCGGCAGAACGCATCCAACTGCGTCGGCAGCGCTCCGCCGCCGCCCCATGACCCGAACGCCATCAGGCTCCAGTCGCCGACGCCCGTCGAATCGTAGCCATAGTCGTACAGGTCGGGGAGCCCGAGTACATGCCCGAACTCATGGGCGAACACGCCTACGAGACCGTTCTCCGGCTCGATGCTGTAGACGCTCAGCGTCTTGCCATCGAGGACCGGCTGGGTGTAGGTCTGCCACTTGTGCGACCAGATGTCCGTCGCGTCGCCCGACTCCTCCTGCCCCATCCCCGCGTGCACCACGAACAGCGCGTTGATGTAGTCGCTGCCGTCATTGGCGTACTGCGAGAAGTCCACATCCGGGTCCGCCAGGGCGGCCACGTCTTCCACGAGCTTCTGGCTGTTCTGTGGGTACGTGCCCAGGCCAGCATTGTTGTTCACGTAGTAGGCATTCGTCTGGGGGGCGCGGTACCAACCGGCAGTGCCGCCTACGGCGCTGCCGTTGAGCGTGAAGGCCTGGCGGGAGACCTCCCTGTAGTAGTCCTGCAGGCTATTGGTATACGCGGGGCTATCGAACAGCATGGAGTTGAAGTGCGTCGCGCCCGCCGTGCCCGGGTAGAGCGTCGGCGTCTTGTCAGAGAAGTCCACGAGCAGGACCAACGCGCGCCATGTCCCCGCCACCGGTTGCGCGCCGGCCGCCAGGGGATGCAGTCGATCTGCGGCACCGGGGCCCCAACCGGGCGCCTCCAGCCCCGGCTTCTTGACCAGCCGACGGTACGTAGCCAGAGCCCGGGTGCCCACCGCTCCATCTCGCAGCAACCGCGGGTGGGGCGGCATGAGCTCCGGCCCTCCCCCACGACCGGCGTTTGCCATGGCATACGCCGTCAAGCCGCTCATGTCCACCTGGCGCAACTGCCGGGTGCCCGGATCATAGACATCCACCAGGACTCGCTCCCCTGCCTGCGCGTGGCTGGCGATCTGGGTGAGCAGGCCGTCCTGGCTGGGCCGGGCGAGCACAGGGGGTAGACAGAGTGCAACGAGCAGGAGGCACATCAGCGGCAAACAGTGACGCATGGTCATCTCCCCAACTCCGGCATGGGCGCTGCCGGGGCGTCAGTTCGGCTGCACGCGTTGGCTCCCCGACCACGAGACGCCATGGCGGGAAGCGCATTGAAACCAAGGTGATGATACCAGAGGTCACATACAAACGCAAGGTGCACCAGTCGTGCCGTGGCGGCATGTTTGGGGCACAGTGGCCCGTGAGCCGCAGGTGCTCCCGAACCGCGGTTGACAGGCCAGCCCTCACCCGAGGGCCGCCACAGGCAGGAGCCCGCCAAACGGCGGCGAACCTCCGCCCATTCCGGCGACCAAGGAGCCAACTGCCATGTCCTGGCTACCCTTCAACTGCGGGCTCGGCGCGGTCTACATGTTGCACCCGGGCAAGACCCGGTCCATCTCGGCGGAGAATCCCGCTGGCGCCCCCGGGGCCGGGGCCCAGGCCATCCCCGACGGGGGCGCTGCCGCAGCCCTCGGCCAGGGCTGGAAGGTCCGCCCGTGCATCACCGTCAAGGCCGGCGAGACCGTGACTTTGGCCGACATCGCCGGCCCGGGTGTGATCCAGCACATCTGGATCACCGTCAGCGAGAAGGCCTATCGCGACTGCCTGCTGCGCATGTACTGGGACGGAGAGGACACCCCCTCGGTCGAAATCCCCCTGGGCGACCTGTTCTGCTGCGGCCACAGCCTGCGGGCGAAGGTCAACTCCCTCCCCATCGCCGTGAACCCCTCGGGCGGGATGAACAGCTACTGGCCCATGCCCTTCGGCCGGGGCGCGCGCGTCACGGTCGAGAACCAGCGCTGGGAGGACATCGGGGGCTTCTTCTACCAGATCACGTGGGCCGAGACGCCCGTGCCCGATGAGGCCGCGACCTTCCACGCCCAGTGGCGCCGCTCCATGGGCACGCGCGAGGTCCCCGAGCATGTCATCCTCGACGGCATCCGCGGCCGGGGGCAGTATGTCGGCACATATCTGGCCTGGACGCAGCTTTCCGACGGGTGGTGGGGCGAGGGGGAGATCAAGTTCTATCTCGATGGCGACACGCAGTTCCCGACGATCTGCGGTACCGGCACGGAGGACTACTTCGGGGGAGCCTGGGGCTTCGGGGACACCTTCAGCACGGCCTTCCTGGGCTACCCGCTGTGGCAGAAGGAGCCGGGACGGGTCCCCAAGCATGGCCTGTACCGCTGGCACGTCATGGACCCGATCCGCTTCGACGAGGACCTGAAGGTCACGATGCAGGAGCTGGGCTGGTGGCCCAACGGGCAGTTCCAGCCGCTGACCGATGACATCGCCTCGGTACGATACTGGTACCAGTCCGAGCCGCACGCGGCCTTCCCGGCCATGCCGCCGCCACCGGCGCGCTGGAGCCGTTAGGAGCGCGGCTCGCCAGAGCCGCAAACGAATGAGGGGCAGAGACACTTCCCGTGACGAACGTCGGCTGACGTCCGCACCAGGCCGCCGGGAAGGCTCTGTCCCTCGTCCCCATTTTACTCCCAAATGGGCACTATTGTTCCAGCTTTTCCTGCAATTCCCTCATCCGGCGCTCAAGCCTGCTGCCCCGTAGGGCGTTCGTCAGGTCCCCGCGCGTGCGCTCGATCAGCCCCCGCGCCGCGTCCGACCGACCCCGCAATCCCTGTGAGATCGCGTTCGGGTAGTCGAAGCTCATGATCGTCTGATAGATGCTGTCCATGGCCTCGAGGTACCGCTCGGCCTCCTCGACACGGTCCATGCGGACCAGATCGAGCACGTGCCGTCGCAGCTCCCCCACGACTTCGGCCAGGCCGTTGATCCAGGCCACGGGGTAGACGCCCAACTCCTCGGGCGTCGGCAGCGCCTCATCACTCAGCGCCGCCAGCACCATGGCCGCCTCGCAGTACTCCTTCTCCGAGTCGTGGACGAAGCCGCCGAAACGCAACTCCGGCGAGTCGGCCACGGCGGCGAGCATCTCATGGGTCAGCTTCCGCGCCTCGGCGAGCTGCTCGCGCGCCTGCGGCATCTCCTGCCGGTGGGCGTGCTTGATGGCCACTGACGATGCCCGCACCACTTGCCGCGACAGCACATAGGCCTGCTCGCGCGCATGGTCCAGGGCATCGCAGTACTCGCGCAGCCCGTCAACAATCTCGTCCAGTCGTGATAGCATGTCCACCTCGTAGCGGCGCGGTTCATCGCGCCCGGTCCAGTGTGGCCCAACGTCCAGCGCGATGAATCGCGCCCCTACCGGGCCAGCTCAGCACCCAGGCGAATGGCCTGAACATTCAGCGGCAGGTACTTGTGGTGGCGTTCCGGGAGCACGGTGCTCAGGGCTCGCTCCAGGGCCTCGACCGGCACCATCCCGGAGGCCGCCACGTAGGCCCCCAGCATCACCATGTTGGCGATGCGCTCGTTGCCGATCTCGATCGCCTTGTCAGTGGCCGGAATCCACACGGCGTGCACATCCTCACGCGGCACCTGGCGCACCAGCGTCGCGTTGAGGACCACCAGCCCACCGTCCTTCAGCCGGGCCAGGTTCCCATCCACCGAGAGCTGGTCCATCAGCAGCATGGAGGCCGGGCGGCCCGAGATCGGGCTGCCGACCACGCCGTCGGAGGCCACGACCGTGCAGGTTGTCGAGCCCCCACGCACCTCGGGGCTGTAGATCGGGAAGTACGACACCTGCAGGCCTTGCTCGCTGGCGGCCTGCACCAGAAGCTGGCCGATGAGCAGGACGCCCTGCCCGCCGGTGCCCGCCATGAAGACCTCATTGCGCATGGCCATCCCCCTCTCCCCAGTCCTTGAAGACGCCCGGCGGATAGACCGGCAGCATGTGGTCGCGCAGCCATTCCATCGCCTCGAGCGGCGGCTTCTGCCACCAGGTCGGGCAGGTGCTGACCAACTCGACCAGGGAGAAGCCCTTGCCCGCCACCTGCGTCTCGAAGCCCCGCCGGATGCGCCGCTTGGCGTTGCGGATGGCCTTCGGATCAATCATCGTGGCCCGCGCCAGGTAGCTCACCCCCGGCAGCGTCCGCAGGAGTTCGCAGATCTGCATGGGCAGGCCGTCCACCTGCGGCGTGCGGCCCAGCGGCGTGGTCGTGGTTTTCATGCCCAGCAGCGTCGTCGGCGCCATCTGCCCCTGGGTCATGCCGAACACGGCGTTGTTGATGAAGATGACCGTGATGTTCTCACTGCGGCTGGCGGCGTGGATCAGTTCCCCCATCCCGATGGCGGCCAGGTCGCCGTCGCCCTGGTAGGTGAACACGATCGTGTCCGGCCGCACCCGCTTGATCCCCGTGGCGACCGCCGGGGAGCGGCCGTGGGAGGCCTGCACGGAATCCAGGTTGAAGTACTCGTAGCCGAACACCGAGCAGCCGACGCTGGCAATGGCCACCGTCCGGTCGCCCAGGCCCAACTCGTCTATCACCTCGGCCACCAGCCGGTGGGCGATGGGATGGGTGCACCCGGGGCAGTAGCGCATCTGGACATCGCACAGACTGCTCGGACGCTCGTAGATCACCTGCGCGTCTGCGGCATATGTTGTGCTCATCGCGTAGTTCCTGTCAGCGGCATGGGTCTGTTACTGCAGCAGCGCCTGTATCTTCGCCAGCACTTCCTCGGGCGTCAGGAAGTTCCCCCCGGTGCGGGACACCAGCTCGACCGGGCAGCGGCCCTCCACCACCAGTTGCACGTCCTGGATGAACTGGCCCATGGACATTTCGGCCACCAGGATCATCTTGACGCGCTCGGACCACGCCCGCAGGGGAGCCGCGGGGAACGGGTAGAGGCTGACGGGGCGCAGCAAGCGGGCCTTCAGACCGACCTCGCCGGCCCAGTCAGCGGCCGTTTCGCACACGCGGGCGCTGATCCCATACGCGCACAGCAAGATGTCCGGCTCGTCGTGCCCGTACTCTTCCCACACCGTCTCGCGCGCGGCGGCCTCGCGGTAGCGCTCGAAGATGGTCAGGTTCTTGGCTTCCATCTCGTCGGGCACGGTGTAGAGCGAGTTGATGATGTTCCGTGGCCGGTCGCCCCGGACCCCACCCACGCACCAGTCGGCCTCGACCGGCGGCGGGTCGCCCCAGGGCGCCCGGGTGCAGGGCTCCTGCATCTGGCCCAGGATGGCGTCGGCCAGGATCGTGACCGGGGTGCGGTAGCGGAAGGCGATGTCGAACGCCTTGCCGGTCCAGTCGTGCAGTTCCTGCACGCTGTAGGGTGCGAAGCTGAGGCCCGAGCCATCGCCATGGCCGCAGCCGCGGGTGGTCAGGAAGTAGTCTGACTGGGCCGGAGCGATGTTCCCCAGGCCCGGACCGCCGCGGACCACGTTCACGATCACGCACGGTAGCTCGGACCCGATCATGTACGAGAGGCCCTCCTGCATCAGCGAGATGCCGGGGCTGGAGGAACTCGTCATGACCCGCGCCCCGGCCGCCGCGGCCCCATACACCATGTTGATGGCCGCCAACTCGCTCTCGGCCTGCAGGTACACACCACCGACCTCGGGCATGTGCCGGGCCATGAACTCGGGGATCTGGTTCTGGGGGGTGATGGGATAGCCGAAAAAGTGGCGGCAGCCGCCGGCGATGGCGCCCCAGGCGCACGCCTCGTTGCCGTTCATGATGACACGCTCGCTCACGGGCGCACCTCCGCCGCCGGCCGGGCCTCGCCCGCCGCTTCCTTCGCCCGGACGATCGTGAAACACACATCGGGACACATCAGGGCGCAGATGGCGCACCCGGTGCACGCCTCGGGCTCCTTTTGCACGGTCGGGTGGTACCCGGCTTCGTTGAGCGCCGGGGAGGGCTCCAGCAGCTTCTTGGGGCAGTGAGCGATGCACAGCCCGCAGGCCTTGCAGCGCTCACTGTTGATGGTAAGCTTGTTCATGGGCGTCCTTTACAGCAGGAGGCGAGGGACAGGAGACGAGACGTGACGCTCGGGCGAGGACGGGCTCAGCCGGCCCGACGGCCCGCGGCCTCCTGCAGCAGCTTGCGGGCGTGCTTCTGCGCCGTGGCGTCGTCACCAGCGGACCCGAACATCCGCGCCAACTCCTCCACGCGCTCACTGGCCGCCAACTCGGCGACCGCCACGGTCGTGCGCCCGTCGCTGACAACCTTCTCCACGTGCAGGTGCTGGTCGGCCAGGCCGGCGATCTGCGGGAGGTGCGTGACGCACAGCACCTGGGCGTGCCGCGCCAACTCAGCCAGCCGTTCCCCCACCCGGTGGGCGGTCTGACCGCCGATTCCGGCGTCCACCTCGTCGAAAATGATCGTGGGGATCTCCGCCCCGCGCGAGCACAACGACTTGAAGGCCAGCATGATGCGCGATAGCTCGCCGCCGGAGGCCACCTTGGCCAGCGGCCGCACTTCCTCGCCCTGGTTGGCGCAGAAGAGAAAACGCACTTCGTCCAGACCGCGCGCCGTGGCCGCCACCGGACCGTCCGGCGTCGGCAGCCCCTCGGGGTCGCTCTGGCTCTGCAGTTCGACCTCGAACTGCGCCGCCGGCATCCCCAGGGACGCTAGGCTCTCCGCCATGGCCCGCGCCAGCGCCCGGCCCAGCTTCTGCCGGGCTGCGGACAGCCGCAACCCCGCCTGCGCCGCCGCTTCGGCGGCCTGGCGCACGGCCCGCGTCAGCTCCGCTTCCTGTTCCTCAAAGTTCTCAATCGCCGCCAGTTCTCGTTCCGCCTGCTCCAGATAGGATAGCACATCCCCGAGTCGTTCGCCATACTTGCGTTTGAGGCGGCTGATGAGGTCCAGGCGCTGCTCGATCTGCTCGAGACGGTGCGGATCGGCGTCGAGGGCTTCCACGTAGCCCCGCAGGACGTGCTCGGCCTCGGCGGCGGCGGTGGCCGCCCCGGCCAGTTCGTCGGCGTGGGGCCGCAGCGACGGGTCAATGTCCGCCAGGCGCTCCACGTTCCCCGCCACCTGCGCCAGCGCCGCGCCGACGCCCGCCGCGCCATCGTCGCCGCCCAGCAGCGCCAGCGCCTCCCCGGCCAGCTCCTCCAGCTTCTCGACGGAGTTCAGCCGCCGGCGCTCGGCCTGGAGTTCGTCCTCCTCGTCGGCCCGTAGCTCCGCCTGGGCAATCTCCTGCACCTGGAAACGCAGCATGTCCAGCCGCTGCTCGCGTTCCCGGCTGTGGCTCCGCAGGGCCGTCAGCGCCGCCCGCGCCTCGCCCAGGGCCGCATACCGGCTTTCATACTCCCGCCGCAGCGCCAGGTGCTCCTCCCCGCCCGTGTGGTCGAGGAACTCCAGGTGGTTCTCCTCGTGGATCAGCGCCTGGTGCTCGTGCTGGCCGTGGACATCCACCAGGTGGCGGCTGATCTCCTGCAGCGTCGCCAGCGTCACCGGCCGGCCGTTGGCACGACACTGGCTGCGCCCGCCCGAGATCTGCCGCGACAGCACGATCAGACCGTCCTCCCCGGCGGCCACCCCCGCTTCCTCCAGCGCCGCCAGCGCCCGGGCGCACTCCCGGGCCGCGAAAGCGGCATCCACGGTCGCCGTGGCGGCGCCGCTGCGGATGACCTCGGCGGAGACACGCTCGCCCAGGGCGGCGCTGAGGGCGTCAATGAGAATGGACTTGCCGGCCCCCGTCTCGCCGGTCAGCACGGACAGGCCCGGCCGGAAGGACACCGTGAGGTCGTCAATGAGGGCAAAGCTGTTGATGGTGAGTTCGACCAGCACGGTGTGGCTCCGACTGTGGGGCGGGGGCGCTACCGCTCCGTCCCCCACCTGAGCTTCTCGCGCAGGCGGCCGTAGAACCGCGACTCCCCCAGCCGCACCAGCAGGGCGTCGCGCTCGGCCCGGGTGACGTGCACCTCATCCCCCTCGCTGAGGCTGCACAGCTCCTGCCCGTCCACGAACACCACGGCCTCCGGCCGCTCCTTGCCATCCCCCGCCAGTTGCATCGTCACCTGCACCTCCGCCGGCACCAGCAGGGGGCGCGAGTAGAGCGTGTGGGGGCAGATGGGCGTCAGGATCATCGCCGCCATGCGGGCATCCACGATGGGCCCGCCGGCGGACAGGTTGAAGGCCGTCGAGCCGGTGGCGGTCGCCACGATCAGGCCATCGGCGGGGAAAGTAGCGATGTGGTCGCCGTCGAGACTCGTCCGGATGCGCGCCATGCGGCCATAGAGGGGCTTGCCGACCACGACATCGTTCAGCGCCCAGCGGAACTCGCCGCCCGGCGCCTGGGCGCGGAGCATGATCCGGCGCTCGACCGCGAACTGCCCGGCCAGCAGCCGATCCAGGTCCCCCAGAAGCTGCTCGGGCGCCTCGGCGGCCAGGAAGCCGAAGCTCCCCATGTCCACGCCCAGCAGCGGCGTCCCACGCGGGGCGGCCTCGCGAGCTGCCGCCAGCAGCGTCCCGTCGCCACCCAGCACGATCACCAGGTCGCTGACCGCACACTGCGCCGCCGAGCCGAGTTCCACCCCCGGCGGGCAGTCTCCCGCCATCTCCTCATCCACGATGCACTCGCGCCCACGGGCCTGCAGCTCGCCGCAGAGCTGGCGCGCCAGATCGGCCGCACCGGGTCGGTGCGAGGCAATGACGATGCCCACGCGACTGATTGTGGTGCTCTCAGGCATGGGCCTCTATCCTACCGCCTGTTCTCCCGGCCTGCTGCTCGACCCCAGCCGCTTGAGGTTCTCCTGGGCCGGCTGGCACTGCGGGTCAATCTCCAGGGCCTTGCGGTACTGCGCCTTGGCGTCCTCGAGTTTGCCCATCCGCTCCAGCGTCACGCCCAGGTTGTTCGCCGCCTGCGCGAAGCGCGGGTTCGCCTTCAGCGCGCTGCGGAAGTGGGCTGCGGCCATGTCCAGGTTGCCCTGGGTCAGGTAGATGAGGCCCACGTTGTTCTCTGCCTGCGGGTTGCCCGGCTCCAACTCCAGGCTGCGCAGATACGCTGCCAGGGCCAGGGGGTACTGTTTGCGCTCGTAGTAGGCATTGCCCAGGCCGCTGTGGGCCGCCGCCTCCTCGGGGAAGCGCTGGGCCGCGGTCTGCCACTGCTCGAAGGCCTCGTCCTTGCGCCCGGCCCCCTCCAGCGCCAGCGCCAGGTTCACCCGTGCCACCGCCAGCGTGCCATCCGCCTTGACGGCCCGCCCGAACAGGTCCACGGCTTCCGCCACGCGGCTTTGCTGGAAGACCACGCCCCCCAGATTGTTCAGGCACATGGCGTCATCGGGCTGCAGCTCCAGGGCCTTCCGGTACGCCTCTTCGGCTGTCTTGACGTCTCCGACGGTCGCGTACACGAGCCCCTGGTTGTACTTGGCCGCGAAGCTGCGGGGGTCGAGGGTCTCGGCCTTCTTCAGGGCCGCCAGCGCCTCCTGCGGCTGCTTGAGGTGGTGCAGCGCGATGCCCAGGCCCAGGTTGGCTTCGGCGCTGTCGGGTGCGCGCTTCAGCGCCTCCTCGTACCGGGCTTTGGCGTCGTCGAAGCGGTCCACCTTCAGGTACATGGCCCCCAGCGTGACCAGAATCCGGTTGTCATCGGCCCGCAGCCGGCGCGCCGCCTCGTACTGCTCGATGGCTTTGCCGACCTCGCCGACCTTCTGCAGGGCCACGCCGAAGTTCAGGTGGGCCTCGAAGTCGTTCGGGTTGATCTTCAGCGCCCGGGTGTACTCGTTCCAGGCCTTCGCGTCACGCCCCTGGCGCAGATACAGGTTCGCCAGGTTATAGTGGGCGTCGAAGTAGTTGCTGTCCAGGTCCTCCGCGCGCTTGTAGGCGGCCTCGGCCTCCGTCAGCCGCCCCTGCGCCAGGTAGACGTTGCCCAGGTTGTTGTGGCCGACGGCATAGCGGGGCTCAGCGGCGAGGCACTGCTTGAGGTAGTTCTCCGCCTGCGGAAGCTGTCCGAGCTGCAGGTACGTCGAGCCGATCCAGCACAGCAGGACCGCGTGGCCCGGCTGGCTCTGCAACGCAGCCAGGAAGTGCTCCAGCGCCTCCTGCATCTTGCCGGCCGCATACGCCTGCTGCCCCAACTCGGCGCGGTTCACCGGCGCCTGGGCCTGCCCCACCGAGGCGATCACGAACGCCAGGAGCAGGAGTGCGGTTGTCCGTGCTGTCATGGCACCAACTCCGAGAGATGTCATGCGGCCGACACAGTTCAGGCGAGGCTGCGCGCCGCGGCGGCGATGCCGTCCGCATCGAGGCCCAGTTCCGCCCACAGCCGCGCCTTGTTGCCGTGGCTGATGAAGCGATCCGGGATCCCCAGCCGCCGTATGCGGGTACAAACACCCCGGTCCTGCAGCAGTTCCACCACCCCGGCGCCGAAGCCCCCGGCCAGGACGTTCTCCTCGACCGTCACGATCGGCCCCCGCGCCGCCTGCTGCAGGATCAACTCCTCGTCCAGCGGCTTGGCGAAGCGCGCGTCCACCACTGTCGCCTCCAGCCCCTCGTCCGCCAGCAGCTCCGCCGCCGCCAGCGCAGCCCTCACCATCGAACCGATGGCCAGGAGTGTGAGGGCTTCCCCCTCACGGACGACTCTTCCCCGACCCGTGGGCAGCACCTGCATCGCGCCGCTGATGTCGGCGCCCGTTCCCTGGCCGCGCGGATAGCGGAGGGCCACCGGTGCGTCGAGGCTCAGGGCCGTCCGCAGCATGTCCCGCAGCTCCGCCTCGTCCGATGGCGCCATGATCGTCAGCCCGGGGATGCTCCGCAGGAAACTGAGGTCGAATACGCCATGGTGGGTCGGGCCGTCGTCTCCCACCAGGCCGGCTCGGTCCAGCGCCAGCACCACCGGCAGGCCCTGCAGGCACACGTCGTGCAGTATCTGGTCGTAGGATCGTTGTAAGAAAGTGCTGTATATGGCGACGACGGGCCGCATCCCGTCTGCCGCCATCGCCCCGGCGAAGGTCACGGCGTGTTCCTCGGCCATGCCGACATCGAAGCAACGGTCGGGGAAGCGGCGCCGAAAGCCCTGCAGACCCGTGCCGGCGATCATGGCCGCCGAGACGGCGACGATCCGCTTGTCGGCCTCGGCCAGGTCGCTCAGCGCCTGCCCAAACACCTGGCTGTAGGTCGGCGGTCCCTCACGCGGCTCCTCATGACCGTTGCTCAGGTCGAAGGGGCGCGTCCCGTGGAAGGCCTGCGGGTCGCACTCCGCCGGGTCGTAGCCCTTGCCCTTGGTAGTCAGCACGTGCAGCAACACCGGCCCCGGCAGGCGCTTGGCCTGCTCCAGCATGGCCAGAAGCTGCACCATGTCGTGGCCGTCAATGGGTCCCAGGTAGGTGATGCCCAGGTGCTCAAAGAGCATCCCTGGCACGACCAGTTCCTTCATGCCTTCGCGCACCCGGTCGGCGAACAGGACCATGGCGTCGCCGCCGGGCATGGGTCGCAGCAGCCGCTCCAGATCGCGCCGGAAGCGCCGTATGGCGGGCTCCACCTCGGCCCGGACCCGTGACAGCGACGCCGCCAGGGCTCCCACGCTGCGCCCGATGCTCATCTCGTTGTCGTTGAGCACCACCAGCATGTCCACGTTCTGCTGCCCGGCCTGGTTCAGCGCCTCGAAGGCCATGCCGCCGGTGAGAGAGCCGTCGCCGATGATGGCCACCACGCGTTCATCGCCGCCGCGCAGGTTCCGCGCCACCGCGAAGCCCAGGGCGGCCGAGATGGAGGTGCTGCCGTGGCCCGCGCCCCAGGCGTCGTGCTCCGATTCGCTCCGGCGCGGGAAGCCCGACGGCCCGCCATCCTGCCGGATGCGGTCGAACTCGTCCTGGCGGCCGGTCAGCAGCTTGTGGGGATAGCACTGGTGCCCCACGTCCCAGATGAGCTTGTCCTGGGGGGAACTGAAGCTGTGGTGGAGGGCGATGGTGAGTTCCACCACGCCCAGGTTGGGGGCCAGGTGCCCGCCGGTGTTGGAGACCGTCTGCAGGATGCGCTGGCGGATCTCGCCGGCCAACTGCGTCAGTTGCTCCCGCGTCAGGGCCCGCAGGTCCGCCGGCTGCTTGATCGTCTCCAGAATGCCGCTCATGTTGGGTTGCGTTCCATCCCCCGCAGGCCGGCTGAGGCCCGGCCCCTCCTACTGCTCGCCATCATCATCGCCGAAGAGATTGCCGGCGGCCGGAGCGCGGCTCTCCTGAGCCACCGCGCCGTTCTCCTGCGGCTCTGGAGAGCCGCGCTCCAAGAACTGCTCCACGACCGCCTCGGCCTCCGCCAGCTTGCGCTCGCACGCCTCGCGCAGCGCTGTGCCCTCCTGGAAGAGCTTCAGGGCGTCCTCGAGGGCCAGGTCGCCGCGATCCAGCTCGGCCACGATCTCCTCGAGCCGTTCAATGGCCTGCTCGAACGTCATCTCTTGCGGGGTGGGGGGCTTCTTCATCGCCATCCATTTTAGCACGTTGTCAGTCCGCCGTGTAGTGGCGCGATTTATCGCGCCCACGGCAGCCGACCCCGTTTCGGGCGCGATTCACCGCGCCCACGGCAGCCGACCTCATGTGGGGCGCGATGAATCGCGCCGCTACCGCGCCGTCGCCTCGACGTCGCCATCCGTCACCGTGATCGTCAGGCCCGCCGTCCGTGCCACCTGCTGCACCGACCGGACGATCTGTCCCGTCTCCGTCAGCCGGAGGATGGCGTACCCGCGCCCCAGCACCGCCGTGGGGCTGAGGGCCTCCAGGCCCACCGTCGCCCTGCCCAGCCGCTGCCGCCGGGCCTCGATCTGCCGTTGAGCGTACTCCCGCAGGCTCTCGGCGGCCTCGTCCAGGCGCTGCAGCCGCATCTCCAGCAGGACCTCGGGCCGCTGCAGCACCGGCTGGGAGGTCAGCCGCTCCAGGCGCTGCCGGCCCCGCTGGGCGTGGTGCAGCAGCCGGCCCTGCAGATGCCGCCCCACGGCCTGCAGGTGACGCAGCAACTCCCCGGCGTCGGGCACGACCAGCTCCGCCGCCGCTGAGGGCGTGGCGGCCCGCAGGTCGGCCACGAAGTCCGTCAGGGCGGTGTCCGTCTCATGCCCGACGGCGCTGATGACCGGCAGGCGGCTGGCAAACACCGCCCGCGCGACCGCCTCCTCATTGAAGCACCAGAGGTCTTCGAGCGACCCGCCGCCGCGCCCGACGACCAGGACATCCAGGTCGTCCCGAGCGTTGGCCAGCTTCAGCGAGCCGACGATGCTGTCGGCCCCGGCCTCGCCCTGGACGACGGTCGGGATGACGACAATGCGGGCGAGCGGGAAGCGCCGGGAGATGATGCTGACGAGGTCGCGGATTGCGGCGCCCGTGGGGGAGGTGATCAGGCCGATGCCCCGGGGGAAGCGAGGCAGGGGTCGCTTGCGCTCGGGCGCGAACAGCCCCTCCTGCTCCAGCTTGGCCTTGAGGCCCTCGAAGGCCGCCGCCAGCTCCCCCACGCCGTCCGGCCGCATCGCCCGCACGAGCAGTTGGTAGCGTCCTTGCTTCTCGTAGACGGAGATGTTCCCCTCGACGACGAGCCGCATCCCGCTGTCCACGGGAAACCGCACGCGGGAGGCGATGTTGCGGAAGCACACGCAACTGAGCGTGGCGTTGTCGTCCTTGAGGGAGAAGTACAGGTGGCCGGAGGAGTGCCGGGTGAAGTTCGAGACTTCACCCCGGACGGAGACATCGGACAGGATCTCATCGCGCTCCAGCAGGCGCTTGAGGTAGGCGGTCAGTTCGGTAACGGAAAGAGCCTGGGGTGGGAGCACGGAACGTCGTCACTCCGAGGACTGTAGTGCGGGCTTCCAGCACGCCACAGGCAGCCCACCCGACACCGCGTGCTCGTGGCGAGCGGCTAGCCCGAATGGGCCGCGACGGCCTTGCGACCTCGTGGGCGCCGCTCAGCCACGCGGGGCGTCCGTGCGGGCCGCTCGGCGCGGTCGTCCTGCCCCTGGTCAGCCACCCTGGGTTGGGCCTTGACAACTAGCTCCAGACCGAGGGCGTTGCACAGGCGGAACGCCGTGCGCAGGCTGATCTTCTCGGGGTCGGAGAGCACCCTCGATACGTACGACTGCTTCAGGCCGGCCCGTTCGGCCAACTCGGTCTGCGTGATCCGCTGCTCCTTCATGGCCGTGGTGAGGTCGAACCACAACTCCATGACCGCCGCCTGATGGCCGTAGGTCGGGTTGGCCCTGGCGACGGCCTCCAGGCGTTCCTGGAGGCTGTCCTCAAGAACCCATTGCTGTGCCATGCTGCGCTCTCCATTCGCGCGCGAGGCGATCAATGCGTGCCAGATCAGCGGGGTCCGCCATCGCCTTGTGTTTGACGCGATGGAGACACAGGATGAGGTCGTCGCCGACGCGGAACCCCATCAGCCTGTGATCGCCCCGCCGTACCTCCCACTGGTCCGGCCATCCCGCCATCTGCTTGAACCACTTCTCGCCGACGAAATGATCCCGTTGTCCGATCTGGTCGAACTGAAGCACCCAACTGGTGATGGCCTGTGGGTCCTCCCGCGCGAGACGATCCAGGAACTCCCCCACCTCCGTCTCGCCATTGACCACCAGAGCCCAGATTCTGAGGCGCCGTTTGACCCACACCCGAATCCTGTCCAGACGTGGCGTTTCCATTATAACCTTTCAGTTATAATGCGGCAACAACGAAAGTCGGTGGGTAGTCTCCCCCTCGGTGGGTAAGGTCGGTGTGGCCTACTCCTTCCCCCCCACCTCCAACTGGTTATCCCGCGCGTACGCCCCCAGGATGCCGTTGACGAACTTCCCGGACTCCGCCCCGCCGTACTCCTTGGCCAGTTCCACGGCCTCGTTGATGGCCGCACTCACCGGCACATCGGGGCAGTGGCGCAGCTCGGTCAGCGCCATCCGCAGCAGGTTCCGGTCTATGGCCGGCATGCGCTCCAGGGCCCACTCGTGCGAGTAGGCGCGGATCAACTCATCCACGGCATTGGCGTCGCGGAAGTACAGGTCGGCCAGGCGGCGGCCGAACATCTCGATCTCGGCCTGCAGCTTGTGGCGTTCCTCGGGCCGGAAGCCCCACTCGTCCATGAGCACCTGGATCGTGTGATCCGCGTTGCCCATGGCGGCTCCGGGGCCCTTGCCAATGTCCGCCTCAAACAGGATGCTGAGGGCCAGTTCTCTCGCCTTACGGCGTGCTCCAGCTTGTTTCACTCTGACCTCTCCGACTGCCAACCCCGTGGCGGCGCAGTCCACTGCGCCCGGGGCGCGATGGATCGCGCCCCTACTCCCCGCTGATCACCAGTACGCCGATGACACCGCCGATGACGATCAGGATCAGCATCAGCACTGCGGCCCAGAACCCGAAGATGAGGCCGGCCAGGCCGACGCCGAACCCGAAGGCGGCGCCCACCAGCGCCCGCCAGAACGGATGGATGGGGGCATAGTCGTTCACAGACGCTCCTCCTCGGCGCCGGACATGCGACGCTCCAGGAAATGGGTGTCTACCTGCCCGCGCCGGAAGTGGGCGTTGCCCAGCAGGCGCAGGTGGAACGGTATCGTGGTCCGGATCCCCCGCACGACCATGCCGCGCAGCGCACCCTCCATCTTGGCGATGGCCGCAGCGCGGTTGTGGTCCCAGCAGATGACCTTGGCCACCATGGGGTCGTAGTAAGACGAGATCGTGGAGCCTGCCACGACGCCGCTGTCCACGCGCACGCCCGGCCCGTGCGGCGCCCGCCATTCGGTCAGCGTCCCGGGCGAGGGCATGAAGTCGCGGTCGCCGTCCGCCGCCAGGATGCGGCATTCGATGGCATGGCCGTTGAACCAGATGCGCCCCTGCTCGTGGCCGAGCTTCTCGCCGGCGGCGATGCGGATCTGCTCGCGCACGATGTCCACGCCGGTCAGCATCTCGGTGACGGGGTGCTCGACCTGCACGCGGGTGTTCATCTCCATGAAGTAGAACTTCCCGCGCTTGTCGAGCAAGAACTCGATCGTCCCGGCGTTGACATAGCCCACTGTCTGCGCGGCCTTGACCGCCGCCTCACCCAGTCGCCGGCGCAGTGTGTTGGACACCGCCGGGCAGGGCGATTCCTCCAGCAGCTTCTGGTTGCGGTACTGGATCGAGCACTCGCGCTCGCCCAGGTGGATCACATTGCCATGCGTGTCGGCCAGGATCTGCACCTCGACGTGGCGCGGCTCCTCAACGTCCTTTTCCATGTACACGTCGCCGTTGCCGAAGGCCGCGCGCGCCTCGGCGCGGGCCGTCTCCAGCGCGGGGCCCATCTGCTCGGCGTTCTGCACCACGCGAATGCCCCGGCCGCCCCCGCCGCTGACCGCCTTGACGCGCACCGGGTAGCCCATCTTGTCGGCCAACTCGCGCGCCTCGCGCAGGTCGCTGATGGCGCCCTCGCTGCCGGGGATGATCGGCACGCCCGCAGCGTGCATCACGCGCCGGGCCTCCGCCTTGTCGCCCATCTGGGAGATGACGCTCGACGGTGGCCCGATGAAGGTGATCTTGCAGGCCTCGCAGGCTTCGGCGAAGCTGGGGACTTCGGAGAGATTGCCGTACCCGGGGTGGATGGCTTCGGCGCCGGTGATGACCGCCGCGCTGATGATGTTGGCGGCGTTCAGGTAGCTGTCGCGGTTGGGCGGGGGGCCGATACACACCGCTTCATCGGCGACACGCACGTGCAGCGCCTCCGCATCGGCCTCGGAGTACACGGCCACGGTGGCGATTTTCAGCTCGCGGCAGGCCTGCATGATGCGGCAGGCGATCTCGCCGCGATTGGCCACCAGGATCTTCTCAAACATGGCTTCCTCGGGGGATGTAGTGGCGCGATTCGTCGCGCCCCGGGGTGGCCTGGGCGCGATGAATCGCGCCGCTATCTGTCAGTACCGCTCGTGCCCGGCTGTCGTACACCAGACCTTGCCGGTCTGGGCGTCGTAGCTGTACGGCTTCCCGCTCACGGGGCACTTGCTGATGGAGGCCGTCACGCCCGTGTCAATGCGCGCCGGCGGCCCTTCGCCGGTGGCGGTGTCCATCTGGATGCTCTGTCGAATCTGGTTCAGATTCGACATGCACTCCACCGACTCGGCCTTCTCAATGCTCTTGGCCGGGATGCTCTTCTCGTTCTTGCCGCCCTTGCCGTGCAGGCCCAGGTACGCACCCGCCAGGATCAGGATGATGGCGACGACGACGAGGATCTCGATGAGAACGAAGCCCTTCCGGGAACGGATCAGTTGGCCCATGGCTTGCACTCCAGATGAAGGCCGTCCTGACGAAGGCCCTGGGTGCCGCGTCGTGTGGGGCGGGCCCCACGGCGGGTGGGCGGGCCCCCC